>NZ_NFLA01000065.1:0-11729 GCF_002160675.1 Erysipelatoclostridium sp. An15 | reverse complement strand
TCCTGTATTTGAATACAGAAGATTCTATCAAAAAAGATAACCTTAGGATAGTTTTTCATTGCCGAAACTGGTAATTATTATACCAACCTTTTTGGTTATCTTTATTTTACTATTAACATGTATCAGCATAAAAGGACGAAAACCGTATCCGACAATGAACACAGCTTTTTACTCTGTTACTAAATGGGGATTGCCTAAGTTGGAATGCTCGCAAGAGCTATGGGTGCAGGCCCTGAAAATCCAATATGGCAACGGAGCCGCCGTAGTAGTCCGAGCGTGTTAATGGCACGCACATGGCGAAGGGCGGCAGTTCATTCGATTCAATGCAAAAGAAAGGAAGGTGCGTGAGGCACTATGAGAAATCCAGAAAATGTATTGAACAGTCTGCAAGAGCATTCAGCTCAATCCGGCTATGTCTATGACAGATTGTACCGCAATCTGTTCAACCGGGAATTTTTCTTACAGGCGTATCAAAATATCTATGCCAGTCAGGGAAACATGACCGCAGGCACAGACGGGAAAACCATTGACGCAATGAGCCTTGAAAGAGTTGACAGGCTTATTGCAGCCCTGAAAGACGAATCTTACCAGCCCAAGCCGTCCAGACGGACATATATTCCCAAAAAGAATGGAAAACTCCGTCCTCTGGGCATCCCGTCCATTGACGACAAGCTGGTACAGGAAGTTGTCCGTATGCTGTTGGAATCCATCTATGAAAACAGCTTTGAGGACACCTCCCACGGCTTTCGACCCAATAAAAGCTGTCACACAGCCTTGAGAATGATTCAAAATCGCTTTACACGGTGCAAATGGTTTGTGGAGGGAGACATTAAAGGCTTCTTTGACAATATCGACCATAATGTCATGATTGGCATCCTCCGCAAGAGAATCAAAGATGAACGCTTCCTGCGCCTTATCCGTAAATTTCTTAATGCGGGATATATGGAAGATAACCAAGTGCATCAAAGCTACAGCGGCACGCCACAGGGCGGCATCATTAGTCCTATTCTCGCCAATATCTATCTCGACCAGTTCGACAAATATATGGCAGAGTTTAAGAAACGGTTTGACCGTGGGAACAAGCGAGCCGTCAATGTGGAATACCGCAAGCTGAGCGATAAGAGAATCCGACTCAAAAGAAAGCTGGCAAAGGCAAAAACTGAGGAAGAAAAGCAGTCCTTACTGGAAAGCATCTGGGAACTGGACAAGGTTCACAAGTCCATCCCCTGTAAAGACCCTATGGACGAAAACTTCCGCAGACTGCAATATGTCCGCTACGCTGATGACTTTCTTATCGGTATCATCGGAGCCAAAGAGGATGCACAGGCTGTGAAACAGGAAATCGGCACATATATCGCCGGACAGTTGAAATTGGAACTGTCGGACGAAAAGACGCTGGTAACCAAAGCGACAGACCGGGCAAAATTCTTAGGATTTGAAATCAGGGTTACACCGCAGAGCAATCACACCAAGAAAACCAAAAGTGGTTCTACGGCCAGAAATTACAGCGGCCATGTCATGCTGGAAGTCCCAACTTCCGCCATTCAGAAGAAGCTGCTGGAACTGGGAGCCATGAGAATCGATGTTCGCAATGGAACAGAGATTTGGCAGCCCACCCATCGCGGAAAACTTGTCGGGCGAACGGACCTGAGTATTCTTGACCAGTACAACGGCGAGATACGAGGATTCTGTAACTATTATGCGATTGCAAACAATCGCTCCAAGCTACACAAGTTCCGCTATATCATGGAGTACAGCTTTTACAAAACTCTGGCCTGTAAATACCGCACAACAAAGCGCAAAATCATTGTTCAGTATCGTATCGGCAAAGACATCGGTGTGAAATTTCAGGACAAACATGGCAAGGAGCGTATTCGACTACTGTGGCAAGGCAGTCTTGCCAGAGACCCCTATCCTCTGGGAAAAGAAGCGGATATTATCCATAAGCCAAAAGGCATTCTGAAGAAGCCCAGTCTTGGCGCACGATTGAAAGCAAATCGGTGTGAATGGTGTGGAAAAGAAACTTCAGTGTTGGTGATGCACCAGGTAAGAACGCTGAAAGAGCTGGATGAAAGTCAACCGTGGGCAGCTTTTATGAAAAAGATTAACCGGAAAACACTGGTAGTCTGTGAAAGCTGTCACACTAAAATACACAGTGCAGACTGTGAATGAATGGAGAGCCGGATACAGCGAGAGTTGTAAGTCCGGTTCGGGGGCGAGTGTCCGGAAACCTACCGCAGCAATGCGGCAAGGCGCTGGGTACTTAGCCTACTCAACGCGGTTAGCTTCGTTGACTACAAAAAGTACCATTCCAACAAGCAAAGCTATCACTTTATCCGGCGCACCAGCGACAGGATATGTAAAGAGCATGGGCTATCCGTCGTCGTACCGGGACAGGACAAGGGAAAAAGCTATGCAGAATACACCGCCGAAAAGCAAGGGACAAGCTACAAAGCAAAGCTGAAAACGGCGATAGATACTCTCATTCCCCAAGTGAAAGATTTTGACGAACTGCTGCGCCGCTTGCAGGAAATGGGGTATGAAATCAAACAGGGCAAATACATTTCCTTTCGCGCTGCCGGACAGGAACGGTTTACCCGCACAAAGACGCTCGGCGCGGCCTATACGGAAGAAGCGATAAAGGAGCGTATCAAGGGCGTGTATGTTGCCAAAACAAAAACGCTGCGGGAAGATAAGAAAATCCGGCTTGTCGTCGATCTTGAAAACAGTATCAAAGCCCAACAGTCGGCGGGCTATGAACGGTGGGCAAAAATCCATAATCTGAAACAGGCTGCTAAAAGCATGAACTTCCTAACCGAAAACAAGATTGAGTATTATAGCGAACTTGAAAGCAAGATAGCCGATATTATGACCGCTCATGACGCGGCGGCAAAGGCGGTTAAGGAAGTGGAACAGCGTATGTCTGATTTGTCGCTGCTTATCAAGCACACCACCACATACCGACAGTTAAAACCGATTTACGATGAATACCGAAAATCGCCGGACAAGGAAAAGTATCTGCGGGGGCATGAAAGCGAAATTATCCTGTTTGAAGCTGCGGCAAGGGCATTAAAGGAAATGCAGATAAAGAAGCTGCCCGATCTCGCCGCGCTGCGCAAGGAGTATAGAAGCTTAAACGACAGGAAAACCAAATTGTATGAAGATTATCGGCAAGCCAAGAAGCAAATGCAGGAATACGGCGTTGTCAAAAAGAACGTCGATAGTATTCTTTACCCGTCCCAAAGCAGGGCGCGGGAGCAGGAGCGATAAGGCGCAAAACATGGGGTGGCAAGTGGAATGTTAAGGGCTGAAAACGCCTGTGTTTCTGCGGCTTCCAGCGCATGAAAACGACATAGACGATAAAGTATATTCAAACCCGCAAAAACGGCTTTCTAATTGTCCACGCAAGGACAAAAAAAGAACAGGGGCGCGGTGCCGGAAATCGGCAACCGCGCCCCTGTTCTCTATGGGCTATTCCTCGTCGGTCAAGATAAACTCCCTTTCGGAAAACTCGCTGTCCGTCATGGCTTGCAGCTTGTTCACCGCTGCGGCGGCAAGCTGGCGCATATCCTCGTCCATGTAGGGCATGGCGGCAAGGATATTTTCAAGCGTTGTTTCCCGGCTGTCCTCGGCGTAGATCGCAACAATGTTTTCTTCCTCAATGGTAAAGCGGGTATTCATGCTATCAAACCTCCAAATCCTTTTTATGCTCTTTCTGTTTATCTTTCGGCTGCTGCGCCGCCTGTTTCTTGTATTCGTCCAGCTTCTTCAAAATGGACGGTTTTTTCTGCGGCTGTTCCCGTTTCTCGGCTTTTACCGCTTTTGCAAGGTCGGTAACGGAAATCGCTTCCCCCGCCTTTGCCCGCTGCTCAAAATCTGCAACGGTGGGCGTTTGCGGCGTATTGTTGATAAGCCCGTCAAAATTGTTGTCGTTCTGCTCTATGGTGTCCTCGACGTGCTTTAAGGGATTATCCCGCTGCGGCTGCTCGGCGGCTATGGCATAAGCCTGTGTGCCATTCCCCATAATGAGATACTTCCCGTCCTCCGACGCATGGTGAAAACCAAATCCCGCCGCTTCGATCTGTTCACGGCTCATATCGGTAATATGAAAATTGCCCCTCGGCGTTCTAACGGTTTCACCCGTCAAAAGGCTGTCGGGGGTCGCTTCCGGCTGCTGCTTTTCAAGCTGCCCGTCCTTGTAGGAATATCCTTGCGCCGCGATTGCTTCAAGGGTCTTGCCCGTAACGTCGCCATAAATCCGCTTGTCTGCGTCAACCAGCATTTGCAAAGTGTCTTGTACGGTGTCGGACAAGGCTTGCTGCTGTTCGGGCGGCAGCTTGTCAAATACGGGGGTCTGCTGCTCCTGCAAAAACTCCGGCACTTGCTGAAAACCGATACTGTCTACATAGTGGGCGGTGTCCTCGTCGTTCTGATGAAGCACAACAATGTCGGAAACGGAAAGGCTATGCCCCTTAAAGTCGGCGGGGTGGTCGATATTAAACCTTTCCCAAATGTCGCCCAGCGTCATATCCTTTGTAAGCGGTGCAGTATAGACGAGTTCATAATTTACCCGGTCAATGGTAAGTCCAGCCGCTTGCAGACGGTCATAAGGCTCAAAGCGCAAGTCCCTTGTTTCGTCCCCGCGCTTTAACTGATAAATGGAAAAGGTATCGCCCTGCTCCTGCTCGGCTTGCCGCTGCTGCTGCAACTCGGTAAAATGCCCCTCAATCTCGGTAATGAGTTCCTTTGCGGTGGTCTGTATTGTTTCAAGGGACGCTTTTAACTCGGTCATTTCCTTGCCGCTGCTCCAACCAGCCACATAGCCGAAAGAGTAATCGGAAGTATCAAGGCCGAAATGCTGGCAAACCGTATAAGCGACGCTTTCCGCTTCTACCTCGCAGGTATGGCGGTCAACGCGGTTTTGCTGCTCCGGCGGGGCGTTTAAGTCTACGTCGTGCAGCTTCGCATGGGCGATTTCGTGAATGGCGGTCTTTACCGCCTGTAATTCACTCACGCCCTCTTTGATTGCAATACGCTTGTCGGTCAAACTGAAATACCCATTTGCGCCGTTTGTGATCTGCTCAAATGCAATCGGGACGGGGGACGCTTTTTCAAGGGCGGCGAAAAAATCCTCGTACTGCTCCACATCGGCAAGCAGCGGTTTAACGGAAAGGTCGGGAAACTCCTTGCCCTCGGTCTGCGAAATATCAAAGACGGTTATAACCTTAAAGGCGGGGACGGTGATTTCCTTTTCTTCCTTTACCACTTTTCCCTCGCGGTCAAGCATGGGCTTTCTCGTTTCGGGGTCGATTTTATCAACCAGCTTTTTCACCTTGTAGGGCGCGGGGGCAAAGATTTTAATGCCTTTCTCGCCTTTCTTTACATGGCGGTCAAACTCCTTTTCCCATTGACGGAAGCCCATTACCAAATTGCCGCCCTGCATAGCAATTAGGATAGTGTTATTCAAACTATAATCATGGAACTTTGACATAGCGGTTAGAAACTCTTTGTAGCGGTCGCTGTCAAAAATCGCCTGTACGCCCTGTTCCAAACGCGCGGTGATCTCCTTTACCTTTTCGGCGGGCTTTTCGGAAGTAAGGATAATGGGGACGACGGGGCGGGGCTGCTGCGGCTCTGCGGCCTGTGCGTCTGCTTGCTGCGTTTCGGCTGCGTCCATATAGGCTTTGTCCTGTTCGCCGCGCTCCGGCTGCGGGTAACTCATAATGCGGTATTCTTCCGGCACTTCGCGCCCCTCAAACTGCCGTTCCCACTCGTCGCCGCTTTCCACGATATAGCCGTACTCGGTAAACGCGCCTTTTTCCTGCGCGGCAGCGTTCCTGCCAAAAGTAGAAAGGTCAATGCCGCCTTTCCATTCTTCGGGCATTTGTACCATGCCGGATTGATTTAAGTAATAGTCGCCCAAATCGTGGTAGTTATGTACTTCGGGGATATGGACGTAAAAATCCACGTTGTAGGTGAAGTCAATTACCTGTCCAATATTTGCAAGCCCGTTTTTCTGCTGCAAAGCTGCGTTCAGCTTGCCAACCTCGGCGGGGTCAAGCTGTTCGAGCCGCGCCGCAAGAAAATTGAGTTCGTCCACGTCGGCGGCGCATACCATTTCATAAGGCAAGGCAATATGTTTCTCCGGGTCGTCGGAATAGCCGCGAATGGAAAAATCCTGCGGGTTGTCGGCGGTAATGCCGACGTTCCGCATAGCTTCGTGCAACTGCTCCTTTGTGGCGGGCATATCCAACCAATAGCCGCCGGGGTCGCCCGCGTCAAAGCGGCTGCGGTTGCCTATCATAATAGAAAACTGTTCGCTCATGTGTTCACGCTCCTTTTCCTGCCCGGTATTTTCGGGGATAGCTGCCGCCTGTTGCTGCTGCGGGGGTTCTTCGCCCTCTATGGTGTAGTCCGGCATGAGCATACCGTTTACTTTGAAATAGTCGGCGTACTCCTGCGGGATAGGCGGGGAGATTTCCGTAAACAAGCGGTCATACGCTTTGATACGCCCATTCAGATACTTTTCCATAGCTGCCTTGTCGGTGAAAACCTTTCTATCTTGTCCGGCAATCTTCGCTTGGGTTCTGCTTGGGCTGTTGGTGCGCACGCTCCATGTAAGCGTCCATGAATACGGGATAGATTTCTGCGCTTCTTTGTCGTAGCGGGTATTCTCGTAAATGTAGTAATTCATCTGATATACCCGGTTGCTGCGAATATGGCGGTTATGCTCGGTGGTCTGCCACTCGTTAGCGGTGTGCTGGACGTGCGGCGTTCTCACATATTCAAGTGTTTTATCCAGCAAAAGCGTTCTTCCCGCCTGTTCTTCCCATGCGGCGGCGCGTTCTTTAAGGTCGTCAAAAATCGCCTGTTCTGCCGCCGCGCTTTCGCTGCGCATGGAAAGTAGCTGCGCAATCGGCAAGGAAGCATAAGGGGCAATCTCCCTGTCCTTTGCTTCAAAATATATCCGGCGTTCTATCCGCATGGTGTTGATTAGCAGATTATTTGAACAAAAAAATAAAGGAATTAGTCAAATAAAATTAATAAATATAATAAAACAGTTAAAATAATTTGAGAAAATAATATGCAAATTATCTTAACTGTTTTATTATTATATTTAAGGAGATCGACATACAAAAAAAGAAAGGGTCATCGGATTGCCGTCCTACCTTCCTTTTTCCCAAAAACATATGTATGTCTTGTACATGACTATGATAACATTTAAAACACTTTCTTTCAATAATTATTCCCAGGATTTTTATGACAAAGATATAAAATCATTAGATCTAAATAAAGTTAAATGTACCTGCGGTTCTACCGGTCATTTTCATCGTCATGCCTGCTATCAGCGTTATTTGACTATTGATGCCAATCATACCCTCTTAATTTCTATAATCAGGATCAAATGCGACAGCTGTGGTTGTACACATGCTCTTCTTCCAAGTATCATCATACCTTATCGGATATTATCAAATCCATCGATAATCAGAATAATCAAGTCTTATCGCAACATCACAGATTCATGTACCGTTATTTCAAAGATAACTGGTTTTTCCAGAGAAACAGTAAATAAAATTATCAGGTTTTATATTCGATTTCATCAGGAAAGGCTCAATTCATTTTTGAGTGTTTTTACAGTGGCAGATTTTTATGACTTTGATTTTATATTGAATTACTTTTATGAATATCATGCCATGTTTATGCAACGTATTTCAGTTAATAATATGACAATTTATCCATAAACTTATTTTCCCATAACTGTTACTTTGAATATTTCTTCTAACTGTTATACGGTTAAGTCAGGAGGTGTATTATTAATGAATAACAGTAAAAAAGATGATCTGGATACTAAGATTGCACTTTTTAGATATGAACTGATCATACCGGTTCTTAACAGAACATATCCGGACCGTTCAGCGTTGCAGTATTTTAAGAGGATTGCGTCTGCTCCATTGAAATATCCTGATGGTACATCAAAAGAGTATTCGTTTCAAACGATACGATACTGGTACGATACATATCAAAAAGAAGGATTTAGTGGACTGATGCCAAAAACACGTAATGACAAAGGCCGTTCAAGGAAACTAAATAAAACTTTGAAAAACAAAATTATAGAAATGAAACAAACAAATCCAAGGATGACGGCCACTTCAATTTATTTGAAGCTCATTGAAGATGGGAATATATTGAAGAAGGATATTTCATTATCGACCATAACAAGATTTATTGCATCAAAACCGGAATTCAATCACATACCGGTCGAAGATATGAGAGCATTTGAAATGGAACATACCAACGATATGTGGCAGCTGGATACGACCTACTGTTCATATATCAAAGACAGCAGAGGTCATAAATTAAGAACATATCTTATTATGATCATCGATGATCATTCCCGAATGATCGTTGGATATGGATTTTTTCTTGAAGACAATGCTGTCAATGTCCAGACAGTACTGAAACGGGCAATATCTAAATATGGGGTTCCAAAAAGACTATATGCCGATAATGGAAAACCTTATAAAAATGAACAGTTGCCGATCATTTGTGCTCAGCTGCAGATTCAGATCATTCATGCTCAGGTATACCACGGCAATAGCAAGGGCAAGATCGAGCGCAGCTTCAAATCAGTCAAGGAACAATGGATGTACAATACAGACTTTGATCAGTTTAAAAATACAGAAGATATAGATTCAGCTTTTGCCCTCTATGTCAATAAGAAAAATAATTCACCACATGCTTCACTGAATGGAAATACTCCGGTAAATGTATTTATGGATGATGAATCATCGATCAGGAGGGTCGAACCAGAAAGACTTGAAAAAATATTCTATCATACTGCAACCAGAAAAGTTGCCAATGATGCAACGATCAGACTCAATACAAAAGTTTTCGAAACAAAGCAGGAATACATAGGCAGCAGGATAACCATCAAATATAAACCTGATCTCAGTGAGGTTTATATATTTGATGATGACAGCTATATCAAGATATCTGAAGTAAAGAAAGTAGACAATTCAAAAATAAAAAGAAAGCGACCACTGTTTTCAAAGGAGGATGACCAATGAAAGATTTTAAGATCTATTACGGCCTTGAATTCAATCCATTTGAAAAAGGGCAGCCCGATATACCAGTAGAAACCAGTGATTACCGGGAAGCAATGGGAAGACTCAATTATCTGAAGGATGTCAGAGGAATAGGATTATTTACTGGCCGAAGCGGAACAGGTAAATCGTTTATCATGAAAAAATTCAGTGAAACACTGAATCCTGGTCTGTATAAAGTAATATATATGCCAATGTCGACTCTGAGCACGATTGAATTCTATCGTGAACTGAGCAATCAGCTGGGACTGGAAATATATCATAAAAAAATAGATAATTTCAGAAATATCCAGGCCCATATAAAAAAGATGGTCGATGAAAAAAGAATAGTGCCGGTCATAATATTAGATGAAGCACAATTTTTGAAAACCGATATCCTGAATGATCTGATAATGCTTTTAAATTTTAATTTTGATTCAAGCAGCTATGTAATTCTGATCCTTACAGGAACACCAGTATTAAATCATACGATCAATAGAGCAGTTCATGAAGCACTCAAGCAGAGGATCGTGATCCAGTATGAAACAACCGGGATGAATGAAAAAGATATTGAAACTTATATCAGTATAAAATTAAAAAAAGCAGGAAGAAATGAACCGCTGGTCATGCCAGAAGCTTTAACAGCACTGTTAAATGCATGTCAGGGTTCATCAAGAAAACTGAACAATCTGATGACCCACTGTCTGATAGTTGGTGCAGCAGCAAACAGGATGATAATTGATAATGATACAGTAATGGAGGCAGCAGATGAAATTGGATAAAAAAGAACTGATATATGAGTGCAGCTATAAAAATATGAGGTGGGACTGCAGGATAAAAGATATCGAACATACAAAGCAGATAACCGGGTTTACAGTAAGTGGAAAAGGGAGCCTTTATCATGTGTATCTGATTGAATTCAACCAAACAAGATGGCTGGATATTCCAGAAATAGGAATATCCAGTGAACTGAGCCATCCTGATGATATCTTCTGGAACAGTGAAAAACTGGCAGAACATACTAACAGTATAATCGATGGACTAACTATAGCCAATGGGCTGAAGATCATCAATACCCTAATTTAAAGGAGAAAAGTTGAATGAATATAGAAGATTTTATTAAACTGGCCGAATATATAAAAGAAAATTATGTTCCTAAAGAAGGCAGTAGCGATAAATGTTTTGAAGATTATCTATATGCAATATTAAAAGATATCCAAATAAATCTTGATGAAATAGCCAGAAGTATAAAAAAGATATCTGGTGATGATAAAGATCCTACATCAATACTGGGTATTGATGTAGAGGTATAGTAAAAAACAGTCTGATTGATATTATTAAAAATATTAATCAGGCTGTTTTAATAATATTTATAATAAAATAATTTAAATATAATAGTTAAAATAATTTGACTATCATAATTAATTTATAAAAATCTTCTTCAAAAATAACTAATTTAATTTGAAAATAATTAGCTAATATAATTCGCTAATCAACACGCATGGTTTCGGCGGCTTCTAATTTGTCATGGTCGTATGAGGAATACGGCATATTCTTTCATCACGTCCTTTCTCGGTCATATAAGGGTTTGGGACTATCCCAACAAGCAAAATGCCCGCGCTCTCTATGGGAAGCGCGGGCATTTCTCGCAAACGGGTACTCGTTTGCTGTGCTTGCTATGTAGTTGTTTTTATCCGTAAACGCCTGTTTCTCTCGCTTTGGGCTTTCTGTCTGCGGCGTATCTTTGCCGCGCAATCGGGGCAGTATTTCGCCCGGTTGCTGCCCGCCGCAAACGTGCTGCCGCATACCGCGCAACGCTTCAAATCGGTTTCCCCGCTGCGGGTGATCTGTTCGCAAAGCTGCCTGTCGGCGGGTAATACCGCTTCGCGGAAATAGCGGCATAGCAGCGAATAGCTGATACTCTGCACACAAACGCAAGTTTCCCCGTCGTCCAGCAGCAGACAATTCCCGCAATCGTTGTTTGCACAAGCGGCGCGGGTCATTTTCTTTACGGCGCGGTATTGCTTTTCATCAAGCCTTATCATTTTCGGTTCTGCTCGACGCGGAAGTTTACATACTTGCCGCCTGTGTCGGCAAGCAGCACAACTCCGTCAAAGGTCTTTCCCGTCTTGGTCGAGTACATACCTTTGATTTTTACCTTTCCGTCTTTCAAAAGGGCGGCGGCAATCGCCTTTGTGAAAGCCTTTTTGCGCTGCTCAAAAAAGCGGTCATTCTTCCACATCACAAAGCTGCAAGCCCTGTCGGAGCAGTAAAAGTTTTTCTTGCCCTCGTAAACCGCCGCGCCGCAACGGGGGCAAGTGCCGATTGCTTCCCGCTGCGGGGTAAACAGCTTCGCTTTATCCTCGGAAATCGCGGAATAGGTCTTGACAAGCCCCGCTGTCATTTCCTCAATCCCGCGCATGAAGTCGGCGGGGCTGTCGCTGCCCTTTGCAATCCCGGTAAGGCGCGTTTCCCATTCTGCCGTAAGCTGCGGGGACGTAAGGCTGTCGGGCAGAATAGCGACAAGGTATAAATGTCAATATAATTTTGTACAAAAATGATCATTTATGATGTACAATTGTGTTCCTTCTCAATATAATCAAGAGCATTTTTAAGTATTAGGATTCCTCTTCATTTGGCTTCATT
>NZ_NFLA01000064.1:0-11734 GCF_002160675.1 Erysipelatoclostridium sp. An15 | reverse complement strand
AACAGTTAAGATAATTTGCATATTATTTTCTCAAATTATTTTAACTGTTTTATTATATTTATTAATTTTATTTGACTAATTCCTTTATTTTTTTGTTCAAATAATCTGCTAATCAACACACGGACTTCTGAAACAGATAGTCCGTGCAGACGAGCCATTTCTTTTATCATTTTCCTACTGTCCCTTTTACTGAATTTCATCATATGGTCAGAACACCTCTTTTCTCAAAATTGATGATATATTTCAAAAAAATCCGCCAAAAATATAGCGAGTAAATGTTTCATCTATACAGACTATTATATTACACTCTGTGAATAGTTACAATAATGAAAAGCAAGAAAGGAGAGGGAAACTGTGGAAATAGACTATAAAGCAATCGGACAGCGTATCAAGATAGCACGAATTAAGAAAGGCATAACACAGGAAGCCGTCGCAGACCTTATAGATATTACCCCAGCCCACATGAGCAATGTGGAAACAGGGAAAACGAAAGTCAGCCTGCCGACACTGATTGAGATTGCCAATGCTCTTTCCGTATCAGTTGATATTCTCCTATGTGATAATGTACTTGCTTCACAGAATATTTTCAAGGGAGAAGCAAAAGAGATTTTTGAGGATTGCGACGAATACGAAACCCGATTTTTAGTTGACCTGCTGAAATGTGCAAAATCAGCCATGCGTAGGGACAAAGAAGTAAGAAATCAGTTCAATAGATAAAACCGTAGCGTGCAGATCACAATGAATTGTGAAATACAGCTACGGTTTTTCTTCTCCGCTAAATTTATATCCCACGCCCCAGACAGTGATGATATATCGTGGATTGTCTGGGTATGGTTCTATTTTCAGTCTTAACTTTCTGATGAATGAGGAAAGGTTGCTTGCGTCTGGTGCATTATCATATCCCCATACATTTTCGTAAATCTGTTCTTTTGTGAATACCTGCCCTTTGTGGCTGGAAAGAAAATGCAATAGGTCAAACTCTTTAGCAGTTAAATGTATGGTTTTACCATTTTTGTCAGTGACAATACGTGTATATGGATTTATGATTAAACTACATGATTGCTTCTCAACCATAATAGGAGAAGTGCATAATCGCTTAGTAAGCCAATCTGCCATTTGGTAAAACAGAGCTTCTTCTTTATCCGAAAATTCTGCAATCAATATTTTCCCATAATATCACCAACTTTCAACTATCGTTGATTATTTTGAGGTTTCTCTAATTTTTTAACTGGTCTGACATATTTAAAATATTTTTCAGGGTTGTAATAAAAATACATTATTCTTCCAGGGCTGGTATCAAGACGATAATTGACGCTAGTATAATCGAAATTCTTCATTGCCTGTTCAATTTTTTCTTCTACACTACAATTTTCCTGCTCATAATTGAAAGCTCCATGCTCAAAGACAATATACTCCGCTTCTGGAATATCAACCATATACATTTGAGGCGGTATTTCACCATTATAATCTAAAGGTAGCCTTACTCCCCAACATTCCACACGTGGAATTCCCCAGTCACAAAGTCTGCCATTAGGGTCGTTTATATATGCCATAATTTGACCGCTACCACAGTTGACTTCACTTCCGCCATCATCATCTAATTTGCCTTTGATACTGTCTAATAAACCACATATTGTTTCATAATCTTGTCCCGGAATAAGATTTTGCTTCTGCCAAAAATCCCAATAACCGTTGCTTTCATAATTTTTGATGTGTAAAAATTTGTGAGCTGGTATAGTCACAAAATAAATTCTTACGCTGTCATTTGACTTTATCATTCCAATCTCTCCTAATCCTAAGTAGTAGCGGTCAAAAGGAGTTATCTTAGTGCGGAGAATGACAGGGTTAGGATTTTTTCGATATTCACTCGGAGTTATACCAAATGTTCCTTTGAAGGCTCTGGTAAAAGCCTCATTTGAAGAAAATCCATAATCAAATGCAATATCTAGTAAACTTTTTTTGCTATCACGAACTTCTTTTAATGCAAAGGCAAGTTTCCTGCTTCGTAAATAATCTCTAAACTGTATTCCTGTAATCTCTTTAAATTTTCTGGTTGTATGAAATTCAGAGTACCCTAACTTGCGGGCAAGAAAACGAAGCGTGGGGGCTTCATCATTATAATTTTTAATACAGTTGTCGATTTCATCTACAATTATTTGTATTTGCTTTTGCCATTCATACATTCAATTCCACTCCTATTCAACCACTCCAATTTAATTATAAGGATATAAGGGACAAATTTCTTGATTTGACTTGCGATTTTTAGAACGCATTCCAAAGAAACAAAAATGCGAAGATACACCCCCAAGCATTTTTGGTTTTATTCGCACAGCTCACCATACCATAGATAAATATAAAAGTACCTTTGTTAAATCGTCTTTTTTGTAATCGTATAGATATATTCCTCTGGTGTAGGCGTTTTGTTTCCAAAATATCGCTTGAAGTTCGCCTGTACCTCTGGGTCTGTACTGTTCATAGCTTCGTCAATGGTAGCCTGTATTTCTGCCCTTAGTTCCGATACAGGGACACCGCTTGCCTTTGCACCAGCCTTTAAGATTTTTTTCATATCTCGTTTTTTTAGTCCAATCATCATTTTTCCTCCATATATTTTAAGAGTGTCCTGTTTTCATATATTTAATATTTTCCTTATGCAAAGAAATAACGAATACTATTTCAATTAAAATCATCAGAAAGATTAGTATTTGAACATCATAAATCATGCCAACAATAAATGAAATAAAAGGTATCAATATTGCAAATACCAAATATACTTTTGACTTATAAAGCCAACTATATGGTAATAAGTGTCCTCCAAAGATAATGGCAACAGTCATCAACATTTTTTCTGGAACAACAGAAAAAACCCACATAGCAATCAACAAATACAATAATTGATTTACCGTAAAAAGTATTCCTAATGTAGTTAAGGGGTTTTCTTTATTTTGAAAATCTATCCTCAATAACTTTGCAATGATAAAAGCTAATGGAAGAAGTAAAGCAAAGCAGAAAAAGCAAACTAAATTTTCTTTCTTACTTTCAAGTCCTAAATTTTGAACAAATAAAATCAGTCCCCATATCAATACAGAAGCTAAGATAAAGTGTATTCCTCTTTTTTGTGAGAAAATACTGTTATCTCTCATTTCATCTAAGGCTTTAGAATGTTTTTCTATTTCCATAAAATTTTTTTCCATAAAATTTTTCTCCTAACTTTTAAAATTCTTTTTTCTGTATTTTTTTTGAAAGCAGATAAGAACCAGTTATAGCCAAAAAGGATAAAACAAAAATCATCAAAAGATATGCTAATGTATTGGAACTGAAATAATTAACAATACTCATAATATGTTTATAAAAATTTTGATTGTTCATAAAATAATTCATGAGCGGAATACCAATGGCAAAACATACGATATATGGAAGTATCGCCATGATACTTGCCTTTGTATATTCAAATTTGAAATAGAATGGATACTGAACACTAATGAACAATACTGCTATGAGTATTGATAAAGCTAAAAACTGTATGCCATATATCCAATCAATGCGGCTTTTGGTAATGATAGAGAGAATTACAAAAATAGCAAAAGACAAAATCGCAGTAATGCCAATCGCAATAAGCGAGAATAAATACCTGCTTAATATGCTAGATGATTGTTTTATTGGCAATGTCCCATAAAGTCTATGAAAATTACTCTTTTCCGTAATAGCAAAAACAATATTTAACATAAAGACCATAAAAGTTAATGTTACCATAATACTCATACCTAAATCAGCAACAATTCCTAGCACAATAGGAACAAGAAGAAAAGGTAATATAACTTTTTTTAAAGGTTTCATTGCATAAAAATCTAGTTTAATTAAATGTTTAATCATCATTACACCCCTTTGTCTATATGAATTAAAATTTCATCAACAGTTGCATTCTCCGTAACAATTCGATTAGAAGTATATTTTATATCCTGCACATCTAATAATGCCGAGAAACCAGTATTTCCTTTTTGTATTCCAATCAACCGTTTTTCTAAGTCTGGTGTTAAATCTTCAATGCCACCTTTTGCAATGCAATATTTCTCAAAGAGTTCATCTTTCAATCCGGTATAAAATATTTTTCCGTTATTCATAATTGTAAGATAATCTGCAATCTTATCTAAATCTGATGTGATATGTGTAGAAAAGAGAATGCTGTTATTTTCGTTTTCAATATATTCTAAAAGAATATCCAATAATTCATCACGGGCAACAGGGTCTAACCCACTGGTAGGTTCATCTAAAATTAGAAGTTTTGCTTGATGAGATAAAGCAACTGCTAAACTTAATTTTAATTTCATTCCTTTAGAGAAATCTCTTATTTTTTTATTTCTATTAAGATGAAATCTTTCTATATTAGACTGAAACTTTGCAGTGTTCCATTTATCATAAAATGGAGAAATAGCTTTTTCCACATCATCTATTTTCCAATCTTCAACAAAGAGCAAATCATCAAAAACGACTGCTATATCCTGTTTAAAATCATATCTATTTGAAATGTCATTGCCAAAAACTTTAATCAGCCCACTTTCTTTTTGTAAAAGATTAAGAATGAGTTTAATTGTAGTTGTTTTCCCAGCCCCATTTTTTCCAACAAGCCCCATGATAAAACCTGTTGGTAGACTAAAAGAAATATCATCTAATCCAAAATCAGTAAATGTCTTTTTTAAACTATGGATTTCTAAAGCATTATTGTTCATTTTTTAAGTCCTCCATTAAAATTTTAATAATATCAAGAAGTTCTTCGTCTGTTTTTTTTAAAATTTTTGCATTTTTCCATATTTCAGCAAAATGTATTTCTATCTCAGACATTAGTTTATCCTCTAAAATATTTTGATTTAATTCTTTTACAAAACAACCTTTTCCTTGAACAATCATAATGTATCCATCATTTTCCAAATCAGTATAAGCTCTTGTTGTTGTGATTACACTTACTTTTAAATCTCTTGACAACTGTCTGATAGAGGGCAAAACTTCTCCTGAACCTATCTTTCCAGAAAGTATTGCTTCCTTTATCTGCTCATATATTTGTTGATAAATTGGAATATCTGATGAATTTTGGATAATGATTTTCATTTTATTCCCTCCAATACACCATACTGTTATTATTCACTATAAACAGTATAATCAATTTTGGAAAGATTGTCAAGTTAATCAATGAGGCTTGTGTTGCATACTTAGTATGCTTCTCAAGCCTCTTCTCAATTATTTAACAATTTTCCAGTTACTATCCTTATGAAGTGTCAGCTCATACTGTGATACCTGTGTCGCCTTTGTCTGGTTGTCAATGAACTTCACCGCAACGCTCACTTTCACATTGTCACCGTCAGCCTTAAATAAAGGATTGACAAGCTCGGAGTAAAGATAGTCCCCGTTTATCGGTTCAAGGGCGTTTCCCTCTACATAGTAGGCAAGCTCCTTGTCCGTTGCGGTCGGGTACAGCTTGAAGAATGTTTCCAGAAATGCCGTAGCGTCATTTACTGTGTCAGCGTCTACGCTGTTGTCCGCTTCCTGCACCTTTGGTTCATAATCAGATTTTTCCATAGCAGGAGCAAGGGTCGGGTTCTGGATAATCACCATATCCCCGTCAGCGTCTACATGGACGGTCACGGTATAGGTTTCTGATACATTCCTTGTCTGGTCGCCCTCTTTTATCTGCTGATCTACTTCGTAGACAACAGTAAAAGCGTTCTCCCCAGCCTGTTCCACGTCCCAGATAAGTACATCCGTGACTGTGGAGCTGGTCGGTATATCCGTTCTCACCGTATCAACATTCAAATCCTGCAATTCCTGTGTCAGATAGGCACTGATAGTCTATGTCCTTGCTTCGATTGCTTCCTTGCTGTTGCTCCATGTATAGTAGGATTTCGCAAAGTTCTTCACAAAATTTTCTATGCCGTTGGTGTCATTCAAGCGGAGCTGTATGGTTTCTATCTCATGCGTGGTGTGTTGGTCGATAGCCGTAAAATTCTTATACACACCAAAGCTCACGCTTGCGATAAGCACCACCCAGAGGGCAATGACGGACTTCTTATGCGTCCCCACTTTCATAGTGCAGATTTTCTTTTCCTTTATCGGTTTTTCTTTCTTCTTGAACATGATATTTCCATTCCTTTCTTTCTATTGCTTAATTCTGCCAGCCCCGATAAGGTGCTGTTGCCAGTAGCTATTGTTCAAATCAGCGTAGCCTATCGGGTCGCCAGCGTGGTACATCTGGTTATTTCCCACATAGATACCGACGTGGGTTACATACGTTCCCGCATTGTAGGTACTGTGGAAGAACACTAAATCCCCAGCCTGTGCCTGTGAAAGCGGGATATGCTGGGTAGCGTCATACTGTGCCTGTGCCGTTCTCGGTAAGGAAATGCCAGCCTTGCCGTAGCACCATTGAACCAGCCCCGAACAGTCAAAAGAAGTGTTAGGGTTGCTCCCGCCGTACACATAGTCCCAGCCTTGATATTTCAGAGCTTCATTCATTATCTTCTGTGCCAGCTCGCCCGATACTTGACTGACCGTGAGATACTGGCTGACAAGCTCCACGTAGAACATATTCCCGTACCCGTAACGCCAGCCACCATTGCGGGCGACAGCGATAGGGTTCGTGTAAGTGACTTTTGTTCCACCAGACTTGTCACGGGCGAAATTCTCTGCCAGCGTGAAGCTGTGCTTTTTCCCGTTTTTAGCCACATAGCCGATATAGCCACCGCCATAGTTATAGGACTGTACCACGACGTTTATATCCTCTATGCCTTGACTTTCTGCTGAAGAAAGCAGGGACGCAAAATACTTGCACCCCTGCTTGATTGAGCTTTCTGTATCAAGGGAATTAGGCGGTAATCCCATGCTCTCGGAACTCTGCATAACGTCCTCGGCTGTCCCGCCACTTTCCACCTGTATGATTGCCAGCAGATAGGGGACGTACTCGGATATACCGTACTCTTTAGCGTATTTCTCTACCATAGGCTGATGTTTCAACACCTCTGCGGACAGGTTCATGCCTGTTACCCATGAGGAAGAACCACCGCCCCCGTCGTCGTCCTCGGCACTGATAAGCACACCAAAGAAAAGCACTATCGCAAGAAGAAAGGGAAACAGGCTACCGATAAGAGCGATATGTCTTAGCTTCATTTCTTACGTCCTTTCTTTTCCGTGGTGTTTATGGTCGCTTTCTTAATGTTTCGCTCTTTTCTGGTGGTCTGTCGGTTCAGCTCCACACCATTAAGCCTTGTCCCGTGTTTCTGTGGTATAGGTTCATCAGATTTTGAAGCAAGCGGACGCTCCTTGACAGGCTGTGCTTTCGTCGGCTCGGTATGTACCTTGTCCGTGGTGACAGGTCGCTTGACTTCCTGCACTTTTCCTGTATCGGTCTTAGAAGCAGGAGAAGCGGTCACAGGTCTGTCATGGGGACGGGTAGCTCCTGTTGTCGCTGATCCGTCCGTCGTTCTGCCAGCCTGCTTTGCTTCCTGTGCCTTTTGAAGCTCCATACGCTTGTCAGCGATACTCTGTCTATGCTGTTGGAGCTTATCGGCACGCTGGCTCTGTCTGGTTTCCTGTCCCTGCACAATGCCACGCTTGAAGTCGGACACATTTTCCTTTGCCTTTTCCTTAGCGGAGTGCAGGGCATAGGCGGTCTGTGTCGGCATATCCTTGATATTCTCCTTGACAGCCGTTGCCTTGTCCTTGACCTTGTTTTTCGTATCAAGCACCGCACCTACGGCTGAACCAGCTCGGCTACTCATGGACTGATTGCTCCTGTTTCCTCTGGAAGCAGAAGTACGGTTTTTATTTCCCGCACCCGCAACGGCACTTCCCGCCACAGCTCCCGCCATGCTTCCAGCCGTAACCGCACCAGCGATACGTCGCTCCATACGCCTAGCCCTGTGTCGCATGAACAGATACGGACGGCGGAATATCCTGCGTCCCATGCTCTGGCTGTCCCCAGCATTTAAGCTGAACATACTCATAAGGTCGCCCAGCTTCATGTAGATACCCGCAAAGCACACTATCTGTAAGAACGCAATCATAAAGAACGGGTAATCGGTGGAGATGTTGTAGAACATACTGGAAATACTGAAAGCCACCGTGACAATGAGCGTTATTCCCGCCCTTGTCATAATCGTATTGAACACTCGCACGATTGCCTGTTTCGCCATGTTCTCATAGCTGGGTATCATGGAGAGCAGGAAGCTAATCGGCAGGAACATAGCGAAGATGATAAAAAGTATCTGGGAGAATATCATCATGCCTGTGAGCAGGAAAACGAATATCGTTATCCCCAGATTGAAGATGAGCAGGAAGAACACCATTCCCAGACGGTTGATGACCTGCGGTATCGTCAGATTGTCGTTGTCGTTATCCTCGATTTCTGTTTTTACCACGTCCTCACGGGTCGCCCCGTCGTCGGCAGAGGGACTAGCCGATACCAGAGCTTCCACACGGTCAGCCCCGATTTCTTCTATATCGCTGTTTCCAAACTGCAAAAGTAGCCACGGCTGTTGTACCTGTATGGAAAACAGGCTGTCCCTTATCAAGTCCACGCCGTCTTTTCCAGCACTGTCGCTGTCGGGGAGCATTATCTTTGTCCCCAAATCCAGCGAAGCCGTGGAAATGTCCGAAGAAAAGTCATTGATTTTCTTGATATAGTCGGGAGCGTAGGCGATAAAGGTAGCGGACAGCACGAACACCACAACGAAGTTGATAACGGCGTGTAATGCCTTGCTGGTTTCTCGCTTGATAAGCCCCGTGTAGGCAACATAGATACCCACGATAAGGATAATGAGAAGCAGGAAGCCTACATAGAAGCCCGTACTTCCGAAGCCGTTTTCCGTCACGCCCGCTAGGGTCTGTATGCTTTTCCCGATACTGTCTGCCATGTCGTTAATAAAGTCCAGCTTATACGCCTGCTGGACGACGTACCCCGTGGCGTTGGAAAGATACAGGCTGATAGTCCAGATAAAGTTGGTGATACAGTAAAGCCCGTATTGTACGGACTTCCCGATACCGTCCAGCCAGTTCCACGGAAGCCAGCCCCAGCTATTGTCCACATAGAAGTCAAGCTGATAGTTTTCCAGCGGGTACTGTGAATACAGGTTGTCCGCATTGACCGTATCATCTACCAGCCCCGTGGCATGAGCCACCGTACCGAACAGGGAGAGGAACACGACAGAGGTAAAAATGACTATCAGAGCAATCTTGAAAAAACGAAAGAGCTTCTTTTTTGTCAGAAGCCCCTTTATCCTATCTTTCATCACTCCACCTCGCTTTTCACGGGCGGTCTGGTATCAAAGGCATGCAGTAATTCTTCAAAGACTGGGTGTATCTGCACCACGCCCACACGCCCGTACAAATCTTGAAGCAGGCATTGTCCGTTCTCCAAGTCACGAAGCCTTTTCTGGTTGTTCTCGTCGTCCTTGTCGATACCGAAAAATTCAAGGGTCTGCTTTATCTCGTTGATGTCCGTAGAACGGAAAGCGAATTTCAGCCCGATATTGTTCTTTAGGCTCTCTTTGGACACGTCGCCAGAGGATTGCGTGACGAAGTACACGCCCGCCTGCATAGCACGTCCCGCACGCACCAGCTTGTTTGAGAGGGTTTCGCCCTGTGCCACATTCAAAAACGCCCACGCTTCATCTAAATCCACGATTTTAAAAATGCTTCTGTCACTGTGAATAAAATCAAGGGCAAAGGTACTAATGACAATCAGCATAGCCACGGACAGCAGTTCAATGGTCGTGTATTCCTCAAAGGTCGTGTCTTTATCTGGCAGAACAAGGTCGGCAACCTGTATGATATTGAGCTGGTTGTCCAAGCTGATAGCGTTCTTAACCGTTCCGTCCGAGAACAGCAGATGTGCAAAGTCATAGTCTGTAAAGCTGTCGATATGGTCGGCAATGTTGCGGGCAATCGCCGTGTCCTCTCTGCGTAGCTCATCTATCACATGGAGAAGTCCTCGCTGATCGCTCTGGGTCACGGCTCGCACCGCTTTTCTAAGGACAGGAAATTTCTCACCGTCCCTAGAGGAAATCCCCGTAAGGAATGTGAGAATGTCTATCGCCAGACTTTCAGCGTCCTTTACATTCTTCATAATCACGAACGGGTCAAGAAGCCCAGCGTTTTCCTTATCGCTGGTAAGGTTGACGATATTGATTTCATGGGCTATCTCTAGAAGCGTTTCTTTCCAGTTGCCACGCTCGCTCTTAGGGTCGAGAATGACCGCCTGTCCGCCGAACAGGACGGAATAATAGACGATAAGGTTATTGCAGAATGATTTTCCACCGCCCAACGAACCGACAAAAGCGGAAGCCAGGGCATTGGTGACCGTACCTTTCACGCCTTGACTGGCAAGAGAGGGCTGTAAATAGACATTTCTTCCCGTGTCTACGGAATAGCCGATATAGATACCTGTATTTTCTCCTAACTGTTGTGTTGCCCCGTAGCCAAGTCCAGCCAGAAAATCACTCTTGACGTATTGTACATAATCATTGATGTAACGCTTGCTGGCAGGGAGAAATTCAGAGTGAAGCCCCAGCATATCCCCAGCAGGTCGCACCAGCTTGACGTTTAAATCGTCGTAGAAGTCCTTGACCTCATCACAGCGTCGTTTCAGCTCGTCAAGGTCGTGAGCGGACACACGGATAACGTAAGAAAGTTTATACATGCTTTCTTTGCTCTGGTCGAGGTCGGTTTCCAGCTCGTCCACGCTGTCCAGTGCGTCCACCACGTTTGAGCTGGTTTCGCTTCCAGACTGATAGGCGTGATTGTCCAAGTCTTTCAGCTCTTTCTTTTTATTTCTCACCGTGGAAAGTGCCTTGCGGTTGCCGACGATTTCCACATTCATGCTCGTATCAACAGGGAAAGTAAACTGCTGTTGCTGGAAGTAAAATATCTCACTGGACGGAAAATCCAGCGCGCCCACAATCGCATTGACGGTAAAGTAGGACACGAAGCTCTCGCTGTCCTCATGTTCCAGCCTTATGTATCGCTGGCTTTCCTCTACCAGACAGCGGGTCGGACGGATAAGGTCGTACTGCTTGATGAGCGTTGCCTTTTTCAGCTTCTTCTTTGGAAGCGAATACTCGTAGTCCTCATACGCCACACCGTCCCTGCCGTAGATATGCTCGATAAGATACCCGAAGTCGTTCTTGTCCAAGCGTCGGAACTTGAAACGGCGGGAGATTTTATTTTCCAGCAGTTTTTCCATTTTCATGTAGCGGTTGATTTCATCATCTGGCATGGAGATAAAGTCATTCATCAGCGTATGGTTGACCTCGTTCAAGAACTCTTTGAACGTCATAAACGCCGATTTCTTCACACTCTCCAGACTGACTTTTTCCTCGGTCACAATGAGCTTGAAGCCGATAAAAAAGCGGTAGTCCACTTGATTGTCTCCAATCATGGACACAAGGGCTTCCGTCTGTTCGTCTATCTTCTGAATTGCAACATCACGAAGTCGCCCTTTCACCAACTTTTTTGACTGCTCCTGTATGCTTCTGACGGAGCTTTCCGTCGCTATCTGCAAGGCGTGTATCTTTCCCTCACGACTCTGTGCGATAAGCTGACGGAAGCTATCATGGACGATAAATTTCTGTTCCGCTGACAGAAAAGAATAGTTATACGGTATCAGCTCATAGTAGGCGAATACCTCATTGTCCTTGTTCCAGACAAGGTTGTTGTCGATATACTTAATCGGGAACATACATCACACTCCTAA
>NZ_NFLA01000063.1:0-12972 GCF_002160675.1 Erysipelatoclostridium sp. An15 | reverse complement strand
AAATCTTCTAATGCTTTATATGCTCCATAGTAATCATTGAATGGTTGATGCAATAATACTAAATCAATATAATCTAATTGCATTTTCTTTAAAGATTCTTCTACTGAAGCTTTTGTTTTTTCATATCCATAATTAGTGACCCATACTTTAGTTGTAATAAACAATTCATTTCTTGGAACTGATGTTTCTTGAATTGCTTTGCCTACGGCTTCTTCGTTTCCATAAGATTGTGCAGTATCAATCAAACGATAACCAGCATCAATTGCATCTAATAATGCTTGTTTACATTGCTTGTGAGCTTTAATCTGGTATACTCCAAATCCAACTTTAGGCATTTTTACACCATTGTTTAATGTTACAAACTCCATATTTTTATCCTCCTTTTCTAGCTTTGTTGATTAGCTTTGATTATTTCTTGCAAACTAATATGTTCATTGCGATATCTTGCATTAGGATTTTTATCAGAGATACTTGTAATAATTGCTTTTTGTGGACAGTTATGAGCACATGCTAAACAAAATTCACAAACTTCACTATGTCTTTTAGCTTTTCCATTTTCAACATAAAAATTAGCAATTGGACAAACCCGCACACAAATTCCACAACCAACGCATTTGTCAGTTACTTTAATTTGTTCTCCATTAATCAAACTTGGATTTTCAGCAAAAATTTTAGCTGCTCTTTGATGGAAATCACGACTTTCTTGACTGGCAACTGGAATTTCTTTCTTTCTAGCTTTTAAGTCTGCTAATACTTTTTTAATTTGTTTATCTACTTGTTTGTCCATTGCCATTTGATCATTCATATCAAATGAAGGTAGATAATTATCAACCATTAAAATTGAGTTAATATAATCAACATGTAAACCAAATTCTTTACATAAATTATTTATATACTCTGGAGCATCGCTATCATCTTTACCATAAGTTAAGATCATATAAAAATAATCTGTTTTAAATTGTGCTTTTTTCAAAAAGTTTAAAACCATTTTTGGTGGTTCTCCAGCATAAACTGGCCAAACGACACCTATTGTCTCATCTTCAAATACTAAATTTTCTTGATTAATTACCTGAGGGATACTAATTGGCTCTTGATCAAATTGTTTAGCAACATATAAACTATTTCCCGTCGCTGTAAAATAAAATAACATTCTTTTTCCTCCTAATTATTAAATTTTTAACCTAATAGATTAATATCACTTTTGTTACTTTAATTTTATAAAAGCCAATAAAAAAAGTACAATATCGATTTGACATTGTACTATTAATTAGACGCATAGTAAAAGCTGTTTACTTCCCAATTACATCATTAAATAAATGACTGAAGTCATGTTTAATAATATCAACACAAGTAAAAACGTCATCTTCAAATTCATACTTATAGATAGCGCAATTACCGATTCCAGCTTTATATTCAACTTTGCTAGTTGCTAACCACTTGCGCATAAAGCTTCCACATACTGCTCCATGACTTGCAACTAAGACAACATGATGATTTTCTTTTTGCATTATTTCTAATAACGCTTGAGAAATTCGATCTTGGAATTCTTGTTCACCTTCACCACCAAATTGAACAAAGAAATCACCGTATGGGAATTTAGGATTCAAAAACTCGTCTTTTCCTTCAAATGAACCAAAATTCCATTCTTTTAATTTTTTTGATCTAGTATAAGGCATTTTACCATCAGTAACAATTTCTAAAGTATCACTTGCCCTTTCTGAAGTTGAAGAATAAGCATGATCAAAAGTGATATTATTATCTTTAAAATATTTACCAGCAATTTTTGCTTGTTCAATACCTAATTGTGTTAACGGTGCATCACACCATCCTTGAATCTTATGTTGCAAATTAAACAAAGTCTGTCCATGTCGCATTAAATATAAAGTTTTTTTCATTATTTTACACTCCTATTAAATTAATAAGCCATCATGTATCCAAAATTGACCGCATCCTACTATATCATAGCACAAATTAAATATTTTTTTAATTTGATAGCTAATTTTATTACTTAAAAGTACTAACAAACAAATATCTACTATCACTAAGTCTTGACTAAATAAATTGATAATTTTATACTACTTTTATTAAAGAAATCGAAAAATAACATTTAATATAGTCATTATATTAAGGAGGTTAATATGAAAACATTAAAAGATTTACCAATTGGTAAAACAGCAACAATTGTTTCCGTTGATGGTAATCAAGATTTACGTCAACATTTATTAGATATGGGATTAATTCCTGGTAGTGAAATAACAATGGTTAAACATGCTCCAATGGGTGATCCAATCGAAGTTAGAATCCATAGTTATGAATTAACATTACGAAACGACGATGCTAATAAAATTACTATTGAAAATATCCATGATAAACAATCAAGGCCTAAACAGCCTAAAAATATAAAACAAATCTTTCATCCTGGACTTGGAGAAGATGGCAAATATCATCTTAAAAGTGAAGAAAATCCTTTAGATGAAAATGAATTATTAACTTTTGCATTAGCTGGAAATCAAAACTGTGGGAAAACTACTCTTTTTAATCAATTAACTGGTTCTTCACAACATGTTGGTAACTTTCCTGGAGTAACAGTTGATCGTAAAGATGGTAAAATAAAAGGTTATAAAAATACTTTAGTAACTGATTTGCCAGGTATTTATTCTCTATCACCTTATTCAAGTGAAGAAATTGTTACTAGACGTTTTATTTTAGAAGAACATCCTAAATGTATCATTAATATTGTAGATGCTACTAATATTGAGCGAAATCTTTATCTTACAATGCAATTAATGGAATTAGATATTCCTATGGTTTTAGCATTAAATATGATGGATGAAGTTCATGAAAACGGTGGTTCCATTCTTGTTAATGAAATGGAAGAGATGCTTGGAATACCTGTAGTTCCAATTTCGGCGGCAAAAAATGAAGGGATTCAAGAATTAATCGATCATGCAATTCATATTGCAAAATACCAGGAACGTCCTTGTCGTCAAGATTTTTGTGATGTTGATGACCACGGCGGTGCCGTTCACCGTTGTTTACATGCAATCATGCATTTAATTGAAGACCATGCAAAAAAAGCAAATATTCCTCTTCGTTTTGCTGCTAGTAAATTAGCTGAAGGAGATCCACTAGTTTTAGAACAATTAAAACTAGACCAAAATGAAAAAGAAATGCTTGAACATATCGTTACCCAAATGGAATCTGAACGTGGTTTAGATCGTTTAGCAGCTATTGCCGATATGCGTTTCCATTATATTTTTAATGTTTGCGATAATACAGTTATCAAGCCAAAAGAAAGCAAAGAACATCTACGCAGTATGAAAATCGATCAAATTCTAACTGGTAAATATACTGCAATTCCAGCTTTTATTGTCATAATGGCTTTAGTTTTCTGGTTAACTTTTAACGTTATTGGAGCTGGTCTATCAACCTTGTTAGAAATGGGAATTGGTTATTTAACAGAGCTAACTAGCACTGCTTTAATCAACGCCAATGTAAATGAAGTTTTACATTCACTAATTATCGACGGTATCTTTAATGGTGTCGGTAGTGTTCTTAGCTTTTTACCAACAATTGTTACCCTATTCTTTTTCTTATCATTACTAGAAGATAGTGGCTATATGGCTAGAATTGCCTTTGTCATGGATAAATTGTTAAGAAAGTTAGGATTATCTGGACGAAGTATCGTTCCTATGTTGATTGGTTTTGGCTGTACTGTTCCTGGGGTTATGGCAAGTAGAACTCTTCCTTCTAAAAGAGATCGTATAATGACAATTTTATTAACACCATTTATGAGCTGTTCTGCAAAACTGCCAATATATGCTTTTTTCACAGCGGCATTTTTCCCAAAACATGGAGCTATATTTATGATTGGTCTTTATTTTATCGGAATACTGGTTGGTATTTTAGTAGCTCTTTTAATGCGAGAAACTTTATTTAAAGGTGAAGCGGTCCCATTTGTAATGGAATTACCAAACTATCGCTTACCTAGTGCTAAAAACGTAGCACAGTTATTATGGGAAAAAGCTAAAGATTTTTTACAAAGGGCTTTTACAATTATCTTTATCGCTACAATTGTAATCTGGTTCTTACAAACATTTGACACTAAATTAAATCTTGTCACTAATTCACAAGATAGTATCTTAGCAATGGTTGCTAGCTGGATTACCCCTATCTTTGCCCCACTAGGATTTGGTGATTGGCGTATTTCTACAGCTTTAATTACTGGTTTTATGGCTAAAGAAAGTGTTGTTTCAACTATTTCTATTTTATTTAAATCTACAGCTAATTTAGTAAGTGCACTATCACCGCTTGCAGCACTAAGTTTATTAATTTTCTGTCTGCTTTATACACCATGTGTAGCTGCTATTGCTTCAATTAAAAGAGAGCTTGGCGGTAAATGGGCTATATTAGTTGTCTTTGGTCAGTGTTTAATTGCCTGGGTTGCTGCATTTTTAGTATATACTATTGGTATAATAATATTATAAAACAAAGAATTGAAGTGTTTTCAACTTTTGAAGTTCACTTCAATTTTTTTCTATTCAATTTATTATCAACTGATTTTTGTGATACAATTAAACCAATAAATAAAGGAGATATGATAAATATGAAAATTGTATTATTAGAAGACTTAGGTGTTTCAAAACAAATTATTGATCAACATAGTGAAAAACTAAAATCAATGGGTCACACCTTTATAGCTTATCAAAAAAGTAATGATATAAATATTTTAATTGAGCGCTGTCAAGACTCTGATATATTAATGCTTGCAAATATGCCATTAGATAAACAAGTAATTGAAAGTGCTCCTAAATTAAAATATATTGATGTTGCCTTTACCGGCGTTGATCATTTACCAATGGATGTTATAAAAAATAAAAATATTGCTGTAAGCAATGCTTCCGGGTATGCTACTCAAGCTGTCAGTGAATTATGTATTAGTTTTATGATTCAACTATTAAGACATGTTCGTGAAGTTGAACAAAGATGTCGTCAAGCTGGTACTAAAGACGGTCTTATTGGTAATCTTTTAAACAATAAAACTGTAGGTATTATTGGTGCTGGTGCGATTGGTAAAAAAACAGCCCAGCTTTGTAAAGCTTTTGGCTGTCATGTAATAGCTTATAGTCGCAGTCAAGTTAACGATCCATACATTGATAAACAAGTATCTTTACAAACCTTGTTACAACAATCAGATATTGTTTCTTTACACTGCCCTTTAACACCAGAAACTACAGGAATGATTGGTGAAAATGAATTAAAATTAATGAAAAAACAAGCTATTTTAATCAATACAGCTCGTGGTGGTGTAATCGATAGTCTTGCGCTAGCTGAAGCTTTAAAAAATAAAACTATCGCTGGAGCAGCTTGTGATGTTTTTGAAAATGAACCACCATTGACTAAAGAGCATCCTTTACTAAACTGTCCTAATATTATTGTTACTCCTCATATTGCTTTTGCTTCAAAAGAATCAATGATTCAAAGAGCTGATATAGTTTTTGATAATCTTTATGCCTGGTTAAAAGGACAACATATAAATAAAGTCTAAAAATCGATCTAAAAAATCGATTTTTTATTTTAAAATCTATTTTAATAAAAATTATCACAAAATAACTATGACAATATAAATATCTTACTTTTTCATTAAAAATTTTCCTTAAATGTGGTACATTAAAATCAAGGAGTGATAAAATGAAACTCATTGTCGATAAACAAATTATAAACATTAACCAGGCAACAACATTAGAGCAAATTGCAAAAGAATATTTTATAAATCAAAAAATATATGCAGGAATTGTTAATGGTAAATTAAAGCCACTACAAGAAATAATTGATAAGGATACTACTATAGAATGGGTATTAGCTTCTAGTATAACGGGTAAACAAATCTATGAACGCACTTTAACTTTTTTATTTATTGTTGCTACTAAGCAGTTATTTAATGACGCTAAAATTACTGTTGAATTTACTTTTCAAGATGGACTTTATTGTACAATTGAAAAAGAAAATCATTTAACCCCTAAAGATGTTGAGAAAATTAAACTGCAAATGCAAAAACTAGTTACAAAAAAATCTAAAATTACTCATTGCAGTTTACCAAAAGAAGAAGCTATTAATTTTTTTAAACAACATGGATTAGAAGATAAAGCTGAATTATTACACTATCGAAAAAAAGAAAACTGTAGTGTCTATACATTAGAAGGATTTAGTGATTATTTTTATGGTTTTATGCTTCCTGATACTTCTTATTTAAATCATTTTTCTTTACAATTTTTTGCTCCCGGCATTCGTTTAGGTCAATATGATGTTCAACTAGAATATTCTAAACTTTTTACAATAATGAAAGAGTATGAAGATTGGGGTCAATTAATTGGTGTTCCTACTGTCGCTAAACTAAATGAAAAAATTGTTCAAGGTAATATAAATGAATTAATGTTAATGTCTGAAGCAATGATTGAAAAAAAATTAGCTGAACTTGCCTATAATATTGTTCAAAGAAAAGATACTGTCAAAATAATATTAATAGCGGGACCAAGTTCGGCTGGGAAAACGACGTTTTCTAAACGTCTAGGTATCCATTTAAAAATATTAGGTATGCAACCTGTTACATTATCGATGGACGATTTTTATTTAAATCGCAAAGATACTCCCAAATTACCTAATGGCAGCTATGATTATGAAAATATTGAGGCAGTTGATTTAAAATTATTTAATGAAACCATGTTAAAATTAATCTATCATGAACCAGTATGCTTGCCTCGTTATAATTTTAAAACTGGATTAAGAGAATATAATGATCAAGAAATTTTATTAAAAGAAGGCCAGATTTTAATAATTGAAGGTATTCATGGTCTAAATCCTCGAACATCTTTCTATATTCCAAATACTGCCAAAATTAAAATTTATATTAATGCTTTGACCCATTTAAATTATGATGATCATAATCGAATTGCAACCTCCGATTATCGCTTAATTCGACGTATTGTTCGTGATTTTCAATTTAGAAATTCTAGTGCTAAAGAAACAATTAGCCGTTGGCAAAATGTCAAAAATGGTGAAGATAAGTATATTTATCCATATCAAGAAGAAGCTGACTACATATTTAATACTTCGATGGTTTATGAATTAGCGATATTAAAACCAATCGCCCAAAAATTGTTATCACAAATTGGCACTGGTGAAAAAGAATATCTTGAAGCAAATCGATTAAATAAACTATTGGATTATTTTGTCAGCGCTAAAGTAGAAGTCCCTCAAGTTTCAATATTAGCTGAGTTTGTAGGAAATAGTATTTTTGAATAATATTAAAATAACCGCTGCAACAACTTGTTACAGCGGTTTTACTAATGATATTAATGTCCACCAAATACTTTAAATTCCATTGAATTTAATTTATCATCAATAACTTTAATTTCTTCTTCGCTTAATTCAACATTTCCGGCTTCAAAATTAGATTTTAATCTTTCTACTTTTCTAGAGCCAGGAATTGGGATAATAAAATCATATTTATTGATCATCCATGCAAGTGACATTTGCGCACTATTAGCGTTATGTTTAGCACCAATTTTATCAACTACTTCTAATAATTCATTAGTCTTTTTAATTCCTTCATCACTATATTGAGGCATATCAGGTCTAAAATCCTGATCACCATTTCCAAAATCTTTCTTTGATTGATAAGCACCTGTTAATGCTCCATTAGCCATTGGTGAAAAAGCAACATAAGTAATTCCTAATTCTTTACATACTGGCATTAAATTTTCATGCCATCTAGCCATCATTGAATATCTATTTTCAATAACAGTTACTGGACAAATAGCATGAGCTCTTCTTAAATACTCTTCGTTAACTTCAGAAATTCCCCAGGCACGAATCTTTCCTTCTTCAATTAATTCTTTCATAACCCCAGCAACAACTTCTGGTTCAACTTTAGGATCGATACGATGTTGATAATAAATGTCAACATAATCTGTTTGTAATCTTTTTAAAGAACCTTCTAATGATGCTCTAATTTTTTCTGGAGAACTATCTAATTCTAAGTGGTCACCTTTATGAGTTACTCCAAATTTTGTACATAAAATGACATCTTTTCTAAAATCTTTAATTGCTTCACCAACAATTTCTTCATTATAACTAATAGATCCATCAGGATATACACCTGTATAACATTCAGCAGTATCATAAAAATCATATCCAATTTCATGAGCTTTTTTCAAAATTTCTACTGCTTCATCTTTTGGTGTTGGTGTTCCACTTGCGTGTGATAACCCCATACATCCTAAACCAATTACATTAACATACATATCAGTTTTTCCTAATTGTACTTTTCTCATAATTTCCTCCACCTCAACTATTTAAACTATATTATTTATCATAATCACTTAAAGCTGATACATCAGCCCATTTATCTAATTCAGCTAATTTTGCTTCTAAAGTTGCTTTTACTGCCTTTACAGCATCACTACCTAATGATAAAATTTCAGGTTGTTCATCACCATTTACCACTTTAACAATAACTTCACCAGCTTTGTCAGGATCACCAGGTTGGGCATGTTTATTTTCAAATCGTCCTACTCTTGTTTTACCTGCAGTTTGAGCATAATCACCAATTTCAGTAGCTGATCCTTTTAATGATTCACCATCATAAAATCTTGTTCTAAAAGCACCAGGTTGAACAACCATTGCTTTAATTCCTAATGGAGCAACTTCTTTCATTAAACCATTTGTAAGTAATTCCAATGCTGCTTTTGATGAAGCATAATATCCTGAACCAATTGCTGATCTAGCAGCAGCAATTGATGTTACATTAATGATAAAACCTGATTTTTGAGCTCTCATTCCAGGTAATACAGCTTTCATTAATTCAACTGGACCAAATACATTAGTATTAAATAATGTTTGAACTGCTTCAACTTCTCCTTCTTCAATTGCTGAACGATAACCATATCCCGCATTATTTACTAATACATCAATTGTTCCAAATTTTTCATTTGCTTCTTTTACTGCATTTTTAATACTTTCATTATCACAAACATCTAATGATACCGCTAAAGCTGTATCAGGATAATCTTTAACAATATCCATAACTTTATCTTTATTTCTAGCAGTTACAACTGCTTGTTCACCACTTTTTAATACTGCCTTAGCAATACCTGCTCCAATACCACTTGAACATCCTGTAATTAACCATGTTTTCATTTTTATTCCTCCTATTTATGTCTAACTTTAATTATATTCTAGTATTTATAGTGAACTCTAAGTCAATAGATTTTTATAAAAAATTTTCAATAATAAATTGATATATGTCAGTTATATCTTGATGATATAATTTTTCAATAAATTCTTCTTTATTTTTTATGTCCGTAATAGTTTTAAATTTATTAATAACTTCATCATGAGTCATTGGATGATTAACTGATCCTGGAGCATCCTTTAAATAATACTTTTTATCATTTATGGAAATATAAATTTCATCATCGGATAATTTAGAATTCTCTTTTATAGCAATTTTATTTATAATTTCTTGTTCATCATCAGTAATAATAAAATTATTGTTTAATGGTAAATATCCATTTTTTCGATCAACTAATATATGTCCAATAATATAAGGCAATGATACAAGACCATCATACATATTTTGAGGCGAAAAGTTGGAACCCAAGTTTTTTACCCTTGAAGAAACTTCAACAATTATTTTATCAATTATTCGATAATCAATATCTATTTTTAAAAGTAATGCAATAGCACTAAATGAGATAAATCCATAAGGATATGGCTTACATGATGTATTTAATGATAATTGTCCTTTACGAGCTTTTTGTAGTGCAGGCTTAGCCGCAATCTGTTTAATTAAACCATTTTCACCTACCAAAGATGCAAAAGAACACGTCATTCCATTTTTTACAAGCATTGTTGCTATAAAACCATTTTTACAGGCAATCGCTGGAATAAAACTCCCTGCCATCGAACCATGACTGCCGCGAATTCCAGAAGCATAATTACTAGCTAAAGCTAATGCACTTTTGATTTTTTTACGATCAAATTTGTATAGATGGCTTAAAGCTGCCGCTACTGCCAAACCACCAACAATTCCACTAGTATACCATCCTGATTTACTTTCAGCCTTTTTATCAAACATCACCGTAGCTAAACAACATTCAGTTTCCATACCAATATATAAAGCATTTAAAGTTTCATTTATTGAAAGTTGCTCTTTTCTAGCAAATGCTAAAATAGCACTAATAACGATTCCACAAGGATGAGTTGTTGTTTCAAAATGGATATCATCATAAGCATAAACTGCTGATGAAAAACAATCTATCAATGCTACATCAGCTAATGAAACATTTTCTTTCCTATTAAATGGCTGATAAGTGCCTTGATGATCTTCTAATAATGTATTTATTACAACCGTAATAGCCGGATGTGATGCTCCTAAATATGTTACACCCAGATAATTTAATAATGCGTCATAAAAGAACTCAGGAATTTTTTGTAAGTCAGTTTTTTCAATAAAATCAACTAATTCTTCGCCAAATAATTCTAATTCACTCATTATAATTTCACCGGATAAATAGCAGCTAATCCACCATCAACCAATAGCTCAATACCGTTAACGTAACTAGATTCATCTGATCCTAAAAAGATAGCTGCATTAGAAATATCTTTAACATTTCCAACCCGATTAGCAGGTATAAGTGTTGCTCGATATTCCTGTAATTCTTTTTCTTTTTGGGGATCTCTTCCTAACTCTTTTCCTGCTGCATCAGTTGGAATAATTCCTGGTGCTAAAGCATTTACCCTGATTTTTCGATCTCTTAATTCATTTGTCCAGGTATGAATAAATGATTTCATTGCTGATTTTGCTGCTATATATAAACTGAAGTTTGGTAAACCTAAAGAAGCTGTTACTGAAGTATTAAGTATTATTGTTGAACCTTCTTTCATTAATGGCAAACAAACCTGAGCACAATAATATGTTCCTAAAACATTAGTATACATAACCCGATTAAACTCTTCCAATGTAACATCTTCAATAGCTATATAATTACCAACACCTGCATTAGCAATTAATATATCTAGCTTACCTTTTTCATTTTTAATTTTCTCCGCTACTTTTTCCATATCTTCTTTTTTTGTTACATCTGCAACGACATAATCAATATTTTTACCAATTGTTGAAACTGCTTCTTGCAACTTATTTTCTCTTCTACCAGTAATGTAGACATAAGCACCTTCTTCAACATATTTTTTAGCAATATCTAATCCAATACCAGTACCACCACCGGTTATTAAAGCAATTTTTCCTGATAATCTCATCTTTTTTCCTCCTTTGCTTTTTAAAAATAAATCAATAATCTATATTACTAATTTATAAATTCTTTATCTAAATTAATCCTAATACTTATAGTTAACTATAAGTCAATAACTTTTTTCTAATCAAAAACTAAAAATTATTTTATCTATAATCATTCTTCTATATTTTGATACAATAGCAATACGATATTTACATCGATATGATGTATGTGATAAACTGTTTTTGTCTTTCATTAGACATCCTCCTTTGATTTTATATTCAGCTGCCAGGCTAAATATATCTTGTCATTGGAGGTTTTTATTCTTAACGCTAAAGCTAAAATCTTACCACGTGCATAGCACGTGGCAATCACTTTGTTAATAAAAATGCGGATAATAAAACCCGCATTTTTACTTATATTTTTTAATACATCTACTATTTTCGTTGAAATCAGATATCAACTAGTAATTAATGAAAAATGATAAAAACACAATTATTTAACAAGTTCTTATGTACTACTACTATCATTTTCATTATTTTAATATATATTACAAGTAATTTGTTTCATATTAAATATATTTTTAGCTAGCAATTAGCAATTCTTGTTAATATTTTTTTCTAGGATTATCTAAATTATAAATTTTTGCAATATTATTGAAATGCTCTGCCATGTATTTATCAAAAGTAGCAGTATCATAATTCGATAAAAGCGATTGAATATTAAATTCATCAATTAAATTTATATTTAATTTTTTAATATATTTTATAATATCTGTACTTTTAGTTGTCGGTTCAATTTCAAAAATATAAGATGAATAATCTTTAGTATTAATAATAAAATCAATATGATATTTTAAGCTAGGTGTCATTGTATATCCGATAGTTCCTGAACTACCAATACGGCTACACAAAGATAATGTAATATTATCAATCGTTTTGTATTTAATAAAGAAATTATCTTCTTTTATTATACTGCTAGATTTCACTTCAATATCATCATTTCTAAAATTACAATCATATGATAATAAATCATGTACAAACGGTGCAGTTTTCTTTTTATTATTAATAAGAATTATAGAACGATATATTTTTTTCATATAGATGTTCTCCTTTCTGATTTTATAAAACAATATTAAGACTATACTAAAAAATTATATATAATTCTTAAATAAAATAACTAATCATATCTTTTATATTATTAATAATCATAAGCAAATTTAAATTATTTTCCTTATACCTGGAACTATGTTTAGATTCTTTGATTTTTTTAATATTCTTTTTATTTTTTCCAGCTGTTAATGACTACATTTATTTTCACAACAATACAAAACAAAACTCAATTTTTCTATCATTATAATTAGAAATAATGTTATCATCATCGATAGAAATAAAATTATCTTGATGTTTCTTTGGAAACTTAATATGTCTATAATAATCAAACAGTGCTTTAGCCCTTACATAAACGATACAAATAGTATTACACATAAAACCATGTATACTGAAATAGCTGCTACTATATTTACTAAATCGATTAGATTAGATAGTAAATAAGCAACAAACAATATTGTAGAAAAAATTTCCACAAAAATATTTCTTATTAAATTTTGTAAAATACCAAAGTCCTATCATATATTTTTTCATCATAACTACTTTTTAATAAAATCATTTAACTAACT
>NZ_NFLA01000062.1:0-13053 GCF_002160675.1 Erysipelatoclostridium sp. An15 | reverse complement strand
AAACAGTTAAGATAATTTGCATATTATTTTCTCAAATTATTTTAACTGTTTTATTATATTTATTAATTTTATTTGACTAATTCCTTTATTTTTTTGTTCAAATAATCTGCTAATCAACAATTATAATTAAACTATCTTTTTTAATTAAATATTAACTATTGCTATAAAACCTTTTAAAATATCTAGATTGATATTACTTTAATTAAGTCTAAAAAAACATTTGATGCATAGACTACTAGGGGTGAGTAATAGTGAATTTTGTGATATTCAATATAATTATTTCATTACTTTTACCAATGAATACAACTAAATTAAATGCTACCGAACCGGTATCATTTCAAGGTAAAAGTTATATCGTGATGGAAGCCGCCAATCAAATCGTCATTGAAGGTAGTAATGAAGACTATATCCAAAGTGTTGCTTCAATTTCCAAAATCATGACCTGTATCATTGCAATTGAAAATATGGATTTAGATACAATCATCACTGTTGATGAAACAATCAATCATGCCTGGGGCAGTGGTATTTATATACATATAGGTGATAAAATCAGTCTTCGTGATTTACTATATGGTCTAATGCTTCGTAGTGGTAATGATGCAGCAGTAATGATTGCTAAAGCAGTCGGAAAAGAAGTTAACAAGTTTGTTGATATGATGAATGATAAAGCAAAACAATTACAATTGCATAGTACAACCTTTTCTAATCCAACTGGACTTGATGAAGAAGATAACGGTAATCAGTCAACTGTTTATGACATGGCCCGTTTAATGGCTTATTGCCATCAAAATCCTATCTTTAATGAAATCGTATCAACTGTTAAATATACTAGAGAAGATGGTAATGGTACCTGGCAAAATAAAAATAAACTGCTTACTAATTATAAATATTGTATCGGTGGTAAAACTGGTTATACCAAAAAAGCTAAACGCACTTTAGTTACAATGGCTCGAAAAAATGATTTAGATTTAATAATTGTAACTTTTAATTGTGGCAATGACTTTGAGTTTCATGAAAAAAAATATGAGGAATGTTTTGATAAATTAGAAGAAACCAAGATTTTTTCTAAAGGTATCGTTGAATATAAACAACAGCAATATTATTTAGATTTTGATATTTTTGTAAATAAACAAGAAATTGATAAAGTTGATGTTTCATTTGAAAATGATGAAATCATTGTATCATTAAATGATCAGCCCGTAGCTAGGGAAAAAGTAGTTCCATACAATTTTTTTATAGGCTTTAAAATGGTCTTAAAGGATCTTTTCTATGGCTAAGGTTTTTAAATACGGTTTAATTATTTTTATTTCAATATCATTTTTTACCCATAATCAATCACAGCTATTATCTGCTATTTTAAGTTCACCACAACAAGTTTTTGATTTAATTAAAATTTTAGTATTAAGTGCTTGTTTATGGAACGGCTTATTAAATATTATCAAAGCATCGGGATTGATTAATCATCTTTCATTAATTTTAAAACCAGTTTTAAAATTAATTTATGGCAAAGTAATCGAAGATAAAGAAGCTTATTTATATTTATCAACAAATTTTATCGCTAATATGTTAGGTGTTGGTTCTTTAGCATCGATTAGTGGTTTAAAAGCAATGCAAGCATTAACAAAATATCAAACTAATAAAAAAATTCCTTGTAAAGAAATGATGCTTTTAGTAATTATGAATACAACTGGTTTTTCATTAATACCATCCACAATGATGACATTAAGGCAAAGCTATGGTAGTCAAAACGTACTTGGCTTTTTTATCTATAGTCTTGCAATCGGTTTTATTATAACTATTATTGGTATTGTTGTAAGTAAAGTGATTGAACATTATGGATAGTTTGGTTTTAATTATTATTGCAGTTGCTTTAATTGAAGCTGCAATAAAAAAAGTAGATATTTTTAAAGAGTTTTTAGATGGTGTTAAAGAGGGCAGTAAATTATTAATAACATTATTTCCTACTATGATGGCATTTACTTTATGGGTCGTCTGTTTTCAAAATTGTGGTTTAACAACTATTTTAGAATCAATATTTCATAATATAATTAAGACTATTAATATTCCAGTTGATGTTTTTATGATGATGATCATTCGTCCTTTTTCGGCAAATGGATCACTGGCAATTTTAAACGATTTATTTGTAAACTATGGCGTCGATCATCCCTATAGTATTCTTGGTTCAATAATTCAAACTGGCAGCGACACTACTTTTTATGTAGTAACATTATATTTTGGTAGCATCAAAATAAAAAATAGTCGCTATGCTTTAAAATTAGGCCTCTGGTTAGATTTCATTGCCTGTTTACTAGCTGTTATTTGTTATTTAGTTTTTATAACTTAAAAATTCCTCTTATGAGGAATTTTTAAGCATAATTAGCTTTATTAACACTTACATATTTCCAGTAAGATCGATGTTTTCCTTTACAAGCGATTACTGGATAATTCGAATAACCAAATTCTCGAGCAATCGTTCCTTTAGGAACTTTATTAGCATGTGTTAGTTTTCCATTTAAAACTGCATATTTCATATTTAGTTCCTCCTTTATTTACAACTATATTATAAATAAAAGTTTGTTTTTTATTAAACAGAAAACATCTATTAAACACCGATAAAAAGGTTTTAAATTTTTTTTGTCCAAACAGATACTGAACCACCATTAACTAAAAATATACCAAAACCATCTTTATCAATAATTACTTCTTCCAATACATTGTTTAAACAATCAACAAATGTTTCATTTGCATGTTTTTTTCCAACATACATTTTCTTTTGACCACCTGGCCCATCATTTACAATAACTGCAAATCCACTATTTAAATGTTGACTATCACCTTCATAACTCCAGCCAACAATATTATTATCATCAAAATAGTTATGTTCTTTACCATACATAAGTTCTTTTCGGACTTTTATCATTTTATCTATTACATCTTTAAACGAATCAACGTTATATTCTGGTATTCCGTAATAATCACCATAAAATACACAAGGATAGCCATATTGTCGTAATAAAATCAAGGCATAAGCAATTGGTTTAAACCAGTTAGCAACTGAACTTTGTAATGACTGTCCTGGTTGACTATCGTGGTTTTCAACAAAAGTAACTGCATAATCAGGTGCTTTTTTAACTAAAGTATCTTCAAAAATAGATCCCATATCAAAAGTTCCATTACTACTGGAAATATAATGAAATTTAAAATGCAAAGTAACATCAAATAATGACATGCAATAATTAGATACTTCTAAATAATGTAATAATTTATTAACATCACCATGCCAATATTCACCAACAGCAAACAAATCACGATTACTATAGTTACGAAGCTCTTTTAACCATCTTGTAAAAAAAGTAAAATCGATATGTTTGACAGCATCTAAACGAAAACCATCAACATTTGTAAAATCAAGATACCATTTACCAAATCGAATTAACTCATCAACAACAGTCTGATTATTAAAATCAACATCAGCTCCCATTAGATAATCATAATTACCATTTTCATTATCTACTAACTGATCCCAACTATCACCATCGAATTCATAAATAGCATGGCGCTTTTTTCTTTCGTCATAATCGACACCATCAAAACAGCTTTCATTCCAAATGAAATTAGAATATTTACCATTTCTGCCTTTAAAATCAAATCGAGTCCAGGCTTCAATCTGTTCTTTATCAGAAATCACTTCATTACGATCAAACATATCATTTTCAACGGCTGTTACTAATTCTGTTCCATCAGCACCCATCCGATGATTTAAGACCATATCACCATAAACTTCAATTTGATAACGATGGAGTTGAGCTATAGCTTCTAAATATTCATCTTTAGTTCCATATTTAGTTCTAATAGTTCCCTTTTGATCAAATTCACCTAAATCATATAAATCATAAACACCATAGCCGACATCATTAATACCACCTTGTCCTTTATAAGCAGGTGGCAACCAAAGAGCATCAAATCCTGCAGCTTTTAAATTTTTCGCCTCTGCTTTAAGTCTTTGCCAGTGTTTACCATCATTAGGTAAATACCATTGGAAATATTGCATCATTACTTTTTGCATATTTTTAACCTCAAAAATTAATTACATCTATTTCTAAAACTACCTTTTTTAAAACTTTCAATATTTAAGCATACTTCTTCAATAACTCGATTACGTGTTTCCACAGGTGCCCAAGCAATATGAGGAGTCATTAACAGTCTAGTTGGATCTTGAATTTCTAAAAGTTTGCTATCAGCTTTAATTGGCTCGTTTTCAAATACATCTAAACCAGCTCCAGCAATTAAATGATTTTTCAAAGCATCAACTAATGCTGTTTCCTTAACAATCTTTCCTCTTCCAACGTTAATTAAATAAGCACTATTTTTCATTTTCGCAAATGCTTCTTCATCAAACAAATATTCAGTTTGTTTATTTAAAGGAGCATGAATTGTAATTATATCACTAGTTTTCAATAAAGTATCAAAATCAACTCGTTTAAACTGCGCCTGATTATTACGACCACTAGTAGAATAATATTGTACTTGACAACCAAAAGCTTCAGCAAGATTAGCTACTTTACGACCAATATCACCCATACCAACAATTCCCCATACTTTATTATCTAATTCATGAAAACTATGTCCTAAATGAGTAAACATTGAACTAGAAGCATAATTACCAGAAGCAATATAATTATGATAATAGTGATTTTTATTATACAAATCTAGCAATAAAGCAAAAGTATGCTGCGCAACTGCATTAGTTGAATATCCTTTTACATTACATACAGCGATATTAGCTAACTTACAATATTCTAAATCAATATTGTTTACACCTGTTGCCGTTACACAAATTAATTTTAATTTAGTAGCATTTTTTAATTGCTCAGGGCCTAATATATGTTTATTAGTAATTACAATACTAGCATCTTCAATTCGCTTGCTTACTTCATCTACTTCAGTTTGTTCATAAATAATCGCATTACCATATTGATTTAAACAACTACAATCAATATCACTTCCTAAAGTTTCACGATCTAAAAAAACAATTTTAAAATCACCTTTTGACATCATTATAATTTCCTCATACTCTTTACCTTGCAACATTTTTCCTAAAATATATGGCATTTTTAAATCATATTTTTCAATCACACGACAATTACCACTCATGATGCCATTTTCAATTTTAAATTCCAATTCATGATTTAGTAATAAAATCGCTAAAAAACGGCTTGTCATCTCCTCATATTCACTAATTTTTTCGGTCACCTTTTTTACAAAATCATTATCTTTTTGAATACAAGCATTAACACATTTTTGAAAATCTGTTTCTTTTTTTAATTCCTCTTGAAAAATCTCATTAGTAAGTAATGGTAAAACTATATTATAAACATTCATTGGTACCGAACCATAACCTTTTGTAAAACAATATAATAAAGCCCCACCAGTTTTTTCATCATTTATTTTATCAATCAAATCCATCTTTTACTCCTAAAATAAATTAATAATAATTCTTTGACGATCTTGTAACGTAATATCATCATAAATAATAAAACAATATTTAAAACGTTTATAACGATGATCATATTTTAAAATATTATAACTTAAATAACGACTCTTAAATTCCTTAGCTCCACTACCACAAGCCGAACCAGCAGCAATGACATACATTCCTTCTTGGAACGTAAAAAAAGGCAAATGCTTATGACCATGTAAAACATATTGAATATTATGTTTTCTTAACCATTTTACTAACTCTCTACTATCAACTAAAGCTTTAGTACTATCAATTATTTTCCCAACAAAAAGCTTTTCACGCCATCTTTGCTTCAAAAAATCATCGCGTGTAATTGGAAATAAATGATGATGCAACATAGCAATAAGAGTATATTTATTAATATCTTCAATAGCTGCTAACTCTTCATCAATAGCATCAAGCTGTTTTTGACCAACTTTTCCTCTAGCTAAATTTCCTTCACCAGTAGAATCAATTTTAATTAAAATTATTTTTTCATCTTCAAATACTTTAATTTTTTCACTAAGTAAAAAAGCAATTACTTTACTTTTTTGACGTTTAAATATATTTAAACCATGAACAATAACATCATGATTACCTAAAATAAAAGATACATCAGATTTATATTTATTTTTTAACATTTTCATAAAATCATCTACTTCATACATGTTTTTACGATTAGGTGAATTCATTAAATCACCTGTAATTAAAAACTTAAGCTGATAGTATGATTTTAACATTGGTACTGTTTCATCTAAACTTTTTTCCAAAGCAATACGTCCTAAGTTTTTCTTTTTACTTCCTAAATGCAAATCACTTAATTGGACAAAAAAACTATCATAAGGACTTAAATAGCGAATTGAAAAAATTGTATCATGCTCAATTTTAAACATGATTTCTTCAATATCTTTAGAAGTATACACTGGTGTAAAAACACACTGATCACCCTTGAAAATTAAAAAACCAGGCCAGCGATCAATTTGATAAAGAGCAGTAACAAAATGCTTAAATGGTCCATAAAATGACAAATCATCTTTATTTAATAAACGATGACAATTAATTAAACTTACTCTTTCACTGCTTAAATCATCAACAATTTGCAAAGAAGTTAAATAAGTATTAATTGGTTCACTATAATCAAAACTTGCTAAAACTACTATTTGATATTTATCTCGCTGTTGTAACACATAGTCTTTTATTTGTTGATATTGTTCAGGGGTAAAACGTTCTGTTATCTGGTCAATTGATCTTGCCTTAGTAAAATCAATAAACATATCAAAATTAATTTCTTCAATGGCATCTAATATAATATTTCTTTCTTGCATCCATTTTCTTAATTGGCACAATCCACGATAACCATCTAATAACCGATTAAAATATGTAGGACTACTATCAAAAATCAAGTTTAAATAGGCGTTGATTAAATCATATTCATTCACTTTATCGCCTCCTTATCTTATATTATAGAAAAAAGCCTATAATTTTAATAGGCTTTTTTTTCTAAAATTTCAAATTTCTTGGCGTTCTAGGGAATGGTTCGACATCACGAATGTTTTGCATTCCTGTTAAATACATTAAGAAGCGATCGAACCCAAGTCCAAATCCAGCATGTTTACATCCACCATAACGACGTAAATCCATATACCATTGTAAACCTTCTTTATTCATACCTTTTTCATCCATGATTTTTTCTAATACATCATAGCGTTCTTCACGTTGGCTACCACCTACTAATTCACCAATTCCAGGTACTAATAAATCACATGCAGCTACTGTTTTATTATCATCATTTAAACGCATATAGAAAGCTTTAATTTCTTTAGGATAATCTGTTAAAAATACTGGTCCTTTAACAACTTGTTCGCAAATATAGCGTTCATGTTCACTATTTAAATCCATACCCCAATAAACTTTATTTTTAAATTTAACATCAGCTTTTTCTAGAATTTCAATTGCTTGAGTATATGTCATTCGTTTGAAATCACTATTTCTTACTTTAGTAATACGATTAATACAATCTTTATCAATCATATTAGCAAAAAATTCCATTTCAGCTGGTGCATTATCTAATACATAATCGATACAGTATTTTACCATATCTTCGATTAAATCCATATTGTCTTCTAAATCCGCAAAAGCTATTTCTGGTTCAATCATCCAGAATTCACTTGCATGACGTGATGTATTAGAGTTTTCTGCTCTAAATGCTGGTCCAAATGTGTAAACATCTCTAAAAGCTAAAGCAAATGCTTCAACATGTAATTGACCAGTAACTGTTAAGAAAGCTTCTTTACCAAAGAAATCATCTTCAAAATTAGTATCATCAATAGTTGTTGCTCTAAACATTTCTCCAGCACCTTCACCATCATTACTTGTAATTATTGGTGTATGAACATAAACAAATCCTTGTGATTGGAAAAATTCATGAATAGCCATTGATAAAACACTACGTAATCTAAAGATAGCATAAAAACTATTAGCACGTGGTCTTAAATGTGGAATTTCTCTCATATATTCAAATGTATGACGTTTCTTTTGTAAAGGATAATCATTATCACATGTTCCTTCTACTTCCACTTGAGTAGCTTCTACTTCAAAAGGTTGTTTTCCTTCTGGTGTTAATTTTAATTTACCAACTACTCTAATTGCACTTCCTGTTGCAATTTTTTCAACTTCTTCATAATTATCAACACGATCTTGAGTATATACGATTTGTAAGTTTTTAAAATACGTACCATCGTTTAAAGCAATAAAACCAAGTTTACCATTGTTACGATTTGTACGAACCCATCCTTCAAGTTCAACATATTCATAGCCTTCTAAATCCATAACTTGATTGCTTAAAAACATTTCATACAATTCTCTTATTGTAATAAATTCAAACATATTAATCCTCCTATTTGTATCATTATAATTTAATTTATTGATTTATCAAGTACTACTTGCGATGAGAATCCATTTTAATCACTAATTCCTGGATTGCTACAACTACATCAACCTGCTGTACCTCAACTCCCTGATCAACTGTAAAATGCGTATGAGTAAAATCAACAATTCCTTTGATTCCTAATTTCATTAATCGATCAACAGTTGATTGAACATTTTCCGAAATAGCTAAGATTGCAATTTTACAACCTTCTGGAAAAGTCTTTTCTAAATCATCGATATTATATATTTTAACACCAAAGCGTTCTCCCTCTTTATTTTTATCTTGATCATAACCACAAACAATTTTTCCTACCGTATATTGCCAGCGATTATATTTTAAAATAGCACTTCCTAAATTACCAACGCCGATAATAATAATAGATTCATCTAAACCTAAACCTAACACTTCACTTAATCCATCAATAAGATGTTTAACATCGTAACCTTTGCCCCGTTGACCAAAATTACAAGTTTTAGATAAATAAGTAAAATCTCTACGAATAGTAGTATCTTGAATTCCAGTCAAACTTGATAGCTCACTAGATAAACAGTTTTCTTTGCCTTCGTGTTGCATCTTTCTTAGCGCTTTTAAATAAATTGGATATCGTGACATCGTTGCATTTGAAATCTTTTTATCCATTATGCTTTACCTCACTAACTGACTCTTGCTGCAAGTCAATATTAGGTTTAATTCCTAGTGATAAATCACTAAATATTTGTAAATCATACATTTCTTTAGCGGCTAATGCAATCATCATAGCATTGTCAGTACAACAGCTCATCGGTGGTAATAACAACTCAACATTATCCAATTTACTTACTGCTTCATTCATAGCATTACGAAGCCCGCGATTAGCACTAACACCACCAGCCATCATGACTTGTTTTACATTATAAGCTTTAGCTGCTTTTATTGTTTTATTAACTAGTGATGTAATTACTACATTTTGAAAAGATGCTGCTAAATCATTTTTATTTATTTCTTCATGGCGTAAATAAGCTTTATGATTCAAATTAATAACAGCTGATTTTAACCCACTAAAACTAAAATTATAACTATCATCATCTAATGGTACTGGTAAATCATACGTATTATTTCCTAAAGAAGCCATTTTATCCAAAACTGGTCCACCTGGATATGGTAAATTTAAAACGCGTCCTACTTTATCATAAGCTTCTCCAACGGCATCATCTAAAGTTTCCCCAATTACTTCAAATTCAAATGGTGCTTTTAATAATACTAGTTCACTATGACCACCACTAACTACTAAACATAAACTTGGATATTCGATATCCTGGTTATAATTATTAGCATAAATATGTCCGGCAATATGATGAACACCAATTAAAGGTTTATGATAAGCCATTGCAATAGTCTTAGCTGCTTGAAGACCAATATGCAATGAACCAACTAATCCTGGTCCTTTAGTTACTGCAATAGCATCAATTTCTTCAATAGAAACGTTAGCTTTTTTTAATGTCTCTTTTAAAACAAGTGATACACATTCAACATGTTTACGACTGGCAATTTCTGGAACAACCCCGCCATAAAGAGCATGGACATCAATTTGTGAGGCAATTACACTCGCTAAAAAATCACGTTTGTCTTTTAGTACGGCCATTGCCATTTCATCACAACTAGACTCTATTGCTAGAATTAATGACATGATTTCTCCTCCATTTCTCTAATCATTAAATAGGCATCTTCATGAGTATCTTGATAATAATCTTTTCTAACAGCTACGATTTTAAAACCACAACTCTGGTATAAATTAATTGCTCGCTGATTTGATACTCGTACCTCTAAATTAATATTATCATACCCTAAATAACTACTGATTTCGATACATTTATTCATTAACACCTTAGAATATCCATGTCCTTGATGTTTTTTAGCAACACCTAATGTAGTTATTTGAGTTTGATCTCCTAAATTCCACATTCCAATATAACCAACAATTTCTTTTTCTATTTCTAAAACTAAAATTGTTGAAAATGTATTTTTTGTAATTTCATAAACAAGATCCTCTTTACTCCAGGGTGAAGTAAATAGTTCATGTTCCATGGCAACTACTGCATCGATATCTTCTAATTCCATTTTTCGAATTAACATATTTTTTTAGCCTCAACATCCTTTAAATATTGGGGAACTAAATTATCAACATCCTGACAATAATCAACACTTAAACTAGCTTGATAAATGTTTTGCCACAAATCCACCTCATGTTCAGGACATTCTACAAGCTGGCAATCACCTACTACTTCATAATCAGGATACTGCTTCTTTAAAGCTGGAAAATCTTCAATTAACATTATTTGATCATCTATTACAGCATGATTATCATTATATACCCCGACAAAAATTTTTTTACTTCGAGCATCAATAACACTAATTGCCTTATGATTTCCGGCATAACTATGCAATGAAGAAACAGCTTTAATTTTAACTTTAGAAATAGCTGCTAATGTTTTAGCAATTGTTAAAGCAACCCTTTGACCTGTATATGATCCTGGTCCGATTGTAATAACTAATTCATCAACATCCAATAATTCCCATTGTTGTTTTTTTAATATTTCTTCCAAACGAACCAAAGCATCTTCAGACTGGCGTCTATTTCCTGCTTCTTGATATTTTTGCAATGCTTTACCATCTTGATAAAGTCCAATTACTAAATATGTATTTGATGTATCCATCACTACTGTTTTCATCCCAACGCCTCCAATAACTGTACATACTCTTTACCAATTGCTTTTAAAACGAATTTACGTGCGTTTTCATCAATTTTATTAATTTGAATTTCTAGCCGTTTTTCAGGTAATATATCACTAATAAATTCAGGCCATTCAACTACACAAACATCATCACTGTCAAAAATTTCTTCAAAACCTAAATCATTATCCTGCCCTTCTAAACGATAAGCATCAAAATGTGATAACTGTAATCTTCCTCGATATTGTTTTAAAATTGTAAAAGTTGGACTGTTAATAACTCTTTTTATTTGTAATCCCTGACCAATCCCTTTAGTAAAAGTAGTCTTACCAGCACCTAAATCACCATCTAAAGTAATTAACATTCCTGGCTGTAATAATTCGCCTAATTTTTTTCCTAATGATAATGTAGCTTCTAGATTTTCAACAAATATTGTTTTTTCCATTTTATTCTCCTATCCTTGCGTCAAATCTTCATAGACATGGTACCAATGCTTAGTGAAATCTTCACTAAATGGCCCTTCTTTTTTAATCGCTAAATCGATTAATATTTGCAATTGTTTTTTTAATATTTGATCTAATTCTTTAGAATAATTCATTGCTCTTGCATGTTGTTTATATTCTTCTTCATCTAAAATACGATAATTACCATCAGGAAAAACTTTTAAATCCAAATCATAATCAATATATTTCAAAGCCTCACCATCATATAGAGTTGGAGAAGCAATATTACAATAATAATAAACACCTGTTTTACGAATCATACAAATTACATTATACCATTTTTTCTTAGGAAAATAACAGATAGCCGGTTCTCTTGTATGCCACATCCGGCCATCTGCTTCAGTTACTAAAGTACGGTTGTTTATGGAAATAAAATGATCATCATTTTCATCCAAAATAAATCCTTTTGACCAACAGCGATGAATCGTTCCATTATGCTTATAACAATGAATTAATACTTTCTTTCCTATCAGAGAATCTGACATCATTTTCTACCTCGCTTTTATAACATTAACATTATACACAAAATATCTTACTTTTTAAAGTCAAAAGAAAAAGGTATCAGATTTCTGATACCTAAATACGAATAACTCGCTTTAATCTTGGATATAAAATCATAAATAATATAAAGCAAGCAACCATTGTTGCAATATTATATGGTAAATTATAACTTAAATTAGCACGTAATGGTGTTGCAAAAGCATACCAGCCAGCAATTAAATGACTGATTGTTTTTAAAACCATTACAATTACTATTCCAATTGGAATCTCTACCTTGTTTACTTTGATTAATGGAATAATTCCTACCACTCCCACAATTGCCATTGGTAATAAATAATCAAAGATTACTGATAAAGCTCCATAAAATGTTGCTAATCCCAAAACAAAATGTAATCCCACACAAACTAGTGATACCACTAATCCATAAATAGGTCCCATTAAATAACTACATAACATCAATGCAACAAGTGAAAATGCAACATTTCCTCCTCGAGGCATTTGTGGTGTAAATTGTGTTAGATACTCTAACACGATTTGTAGCGCCGCAAAAATTGCCATATACGCCATTGTTTTGGTGTTAATTTCAAATTTACTTTTTTTCATGTTTGTTCCCCTTTCTTTACAAAAGAGCCAACAAAATTAAAAAATGCTTTTTTACAAGCGTAAAAAAGCAAATAGTTAAAATTTTGCTCTCTCTACGCTGGCATTACCCAGTTCAGATGATAAGGGACAAGGTTTTCACCTTTCTCAGCATAACGCGCCCCTGGCTCGTATACTATTATAGTTTATTTAATCGAAATAGCAAGAAAAATAATAATTGAAGTATTATTTCCTTTTTACATTTTAATACTTTAATAAAAAGAAAATTAATAAACTCTTGCTTTTATCTAGAAATTTGAGAAAATGATGAT
>NZ_NFLA01000061.1:0-13202 GCF_002160675.1 Erysipelatoclostridium sp. An15 | reverse complement strand
GTTATAGTATCGATTTCTACACCAGCAACATACGATTCTTCAATCATCTCTCTAGGCATTCTTCCTATAAAATTTCCAATTCCACAACTAGGCTCTAATATATTATGTTGTTCAGGAAGTGGAGCAGTTCTTAACATGATTAAGTATAATTTAATAAACAATCCTAATTTAAAAAATATTTCGCAAATCGAACTTGTTTTAGACAATGATCAAGCTGGAAATGTTTCTGTATCAAAAATAATGGAAGAATTTAGTAAAGATGTTTTCACATATAACGATAAAGAATATCCTATAAATATAGACGTTGAAAAAACCGATTATTTTTTAATGTATCATAATGAAAAAAAAGAAATCAAAGACGTAAATCAATTGCTACAAGCTGTTACATATCTTGTTGAAAATCAAGTTCAAACAAAAGATGAAAGTTTAAGTTTATAAAATCATTAATGAGGCAAATTGCCTCTTTTTTATTTGGAGGATGATTAGTATAATGGTTACAAGAAAGAAGGAAAAAAATTATGAACAACTATCTATATTCGAATTCTTCTCAACCGAATTGGAAACAGATTATAACAAAAATGCTGAAAGAGAAGAATCGTCAAGCATATTACGAGCTACAATTAAAGAACAAACTATCGGATTTAATTCAACAACTGGAAGAAGAAACATTGATACAGTATCAGATGATAATCAACGAACTATATCAAAAGAATCCAAACACGTCAAATCCAACATTTCAGCAAAAAGTTACTTATATGGAAACGATAGAAAAACAAGCGAGAGAATTGACAATGGAATGGATTCAGAAACAGAAGCTATTCCAATACAAGAAAACAATTTTTTCTATTTAGATAATGAATTAGAACAAAAATTATCAATTAAAAGAAAGTATGAGCGAAATATTAAAGCTATAAAATTGTTGGATGTATTAAAAAAGGAAGATAGAACAGCAACATTTGAAGAGAAAAAAATCCTTGCTGGATATACTGGCTGGGGTGGTTGCAGTCAAATATTTGATGAAAACAATTTAGACTGGAAAGAACAAAGAAAAATTTTAAAAAATCTAATAACTATAAAAGAATATAATAATGCTCGTGCCAGTACACTTACCAGTTTTTATACACCATATGTTATCATAGATAATATGTATAAAATAATAGATAAATTAGGATTTAAATATGGAAATATATTAGAGCCTAGTTGTGGAATTGGAAATTTTATAGGAAGAATGCCTAGAGAGATGATTGAAGAATCGTATGTTGCTGGTGTAGAAATCGATACTATAACTGGTAATATTGCAAAATACTTATATGATCGTAATGATATAAATATTGCTGGTTTTGAAGATACCCACTTCCCTGACAATTGCTTTGATTTAGTTATTACTAATGTACCATTTGGCAATTTTAAAGTTTATGATAAAAAATACCATAAATTAAATTTTAATATTCATAATTACTTTATTGCTAAATCATTGGATTTAGTACATGATGGTGGAATTGTAGCAGTAATTACATCAACTGAAACGCTTGATGGAAACAGCAATATTAGAGAATATATTAACGAACATGCCAATTTTATTGGTGCAATTAGATTACCATCGAATACATTTTATATTAATGGTGCTAATACTCAAGTGACTAGTGATATAATTTTCTTACAAAAAATAGAAAATAAGGTTATTTTCCATAGCGAAGAATATTTAAGTACTAGTAAAATAAATGAACAATTTCATCGAAAAATAAATAATTATTTTATTAATAATCCAGATATGGTGTTTGGTAATGTAGTTGAAAGAAAAAATCAATATGGAAAATATGAAATTGAAGTAATTGATGATCCAATAGTATTACTTGATCTTGAAAATGTCACTGAAAATAGTATCAATACTAAAAAATTTGAATTTCTTTTTTCAAAAATAATTAATAAATTCTCTAACATTTTCTATTCTAATGAAAAAATAACCAACATCAGTAATTTAGAAATTAAAGATATTAATAAATATGCACCAAACAGTTATTTTATAGAAAATAAAAAAATATATTATAAATCAATGGAAAACATTACTGAAGTAGATAATCTCAAAATCAAAGATCAAGAGCGTTTATCTGGATTAATAAGAATAGCCGAAATTACAAATGAAGTAATTGAAGCACAAGTCAATAATATCGATAATGATAAATATGTTGATAAAAGAAATACACTAAATAAATTGTATGATGAATTCATTCTTAAATATGGCTACATTTACACATTGTCAAATTCAAGATTATTTAAAGAAGATTATAGATTTTCACTGGTTCGTGCATTAGAAGATGTAGACATAGAAAATAAAACAGCCAAAAAAGAAAAAATATTTTTTGAAAAAACTATATATCCTGTTGAAGAATTGAAAGTAGCTGATTCATTAGAATCAGCTATTAGTGCATCATATAATAATTTTGGTAAAATAGATATAGATTATATATGCACAATTTATAATAAAAATAGTGATACTGTTAAAAAAGAATTACTAGAAAAAAGACTAGCATTTATTGAACCAGATACCGAAAAACTAGTTGGCTCTAATGATTATCTATCAGGTAATATTAGAAAAAAATTAAAAATAGCTAAACATTATAATGCTGAAACTAATATAGAAGCATTATCTGGTGTATTACCACCTCTAATAGAATCTGAAGATATTACAATACAAATGGGAGCTAACTGGATAGATGACGAAATAATGCATGAATTTATAAAGTATCTCTTTAAACCAGCTAGTTATCAAACATTTGATATTAATTATGATAAAAATCTTGGAATATGGATAATTGATAAATATTATACTTATAACGATCCAGAAATTGATAATAATTGGAATGTTGAAAGTACCGATAATAGTACGATCATTGGCAGTGACAATAAAGAACATATTATTTCTCAACCAGTTTATAATGGATGGAACTTAATTGAAGATATCATTAATTCAAAAACTATATCAATTTATGATTATTGGAGCGAATATACAGACGAAAAAGAAATAAGAAAACGTAAACTAAATATTGAGCGTACTACAACTGCCAAAAATTTAGCTGAACAATTAGAAGAAAAATTTAAGGAATGGATTTTTGAAGATATTGACAGAAGAAATTATTTAACAGAAAAATATAATGATATTTTTAATTCTATCAGATTAAAAGAGTATGATGGTAGTTATTTAACTTTTCCAGATATGAATAGTAGTATATTGCTTGAAGATTATCAGAAAAATGCTATTGCTCGTATTATCGATTCAAAAAACACCCTACTATCTCAACGAGTTGGAGCAGGAAAAACATTTGAAATGATTGCTGCTGGAATGAAAATGAAACAAATGGGATTACGTCACAAATTGTTATATGTTGTACCAAATCATCTAGTACAACAATGGGGACAAGATTTTATGAAACTATATCCTCATGCCAATATTCTAGTTGCAGATAATAAAGATTTTACAAAAGATAAAAGACAATTATTTATCCATAAAATTGCAACTAGTAATTATGATGCTATTATTATGGCTCATTCTTCATTTGGATTAATTCCAATGAGTTTAGAATTTCAAAAAAATGCAATGCAAAATGAAATAGAAAAATTACAAAATGCTATTGATGAATTAAATTTAGATATTAATTTCAAATATAATAAAGGACAGAAAAAAAGAGTAAAACAATTGGAACGAACCAAAAAATCAATAGAAAATAACATAAAAACATTAATAGAATCTAAACACCGTGATCAAGGAATTACTTTTGATCAATTAGGAATAGATTATATGTTTGTTGATGAAGCACACGAATTTAAAAATTTATATATATATTCAGCGAGAAGTAACATAGCTGGTATTCCATCAGCAAAATCAAAGAAAGCATCAGATATGTTAATGAAATGTCAATGGATACAAAAAAATGGTGGTAATATTTGTTTTGCAACTGGTACTCCTATTAGTAATACAATGGCTGAGTTGTATGTATTACAAAAATATTTACAAAATGATCAATTAGAGGAAATGGGAATTTACTGTTTTGATAGCTGGGCAAAAAATTTCGGTGAAGTAGTTACTTCTTTTGAAATATCTATAGATGGAAAAGGTTTTACTTCTAAGGAAAGATTTTCTAAGTTTTTCAATATTCAAGAACTTATTACCGTATTTAAAGATATTGCAGAAATTCAAACTGAATCTATGCTAAATAATGCACTAAGAAATTCTAAAACTGGGAGAAAATTTTCTATCCCACCAACACACATTGGTGGCAAGCCACAAATAATAAGTATTGAACCATCTTTATTATTAAAATCATATATCGATAACATTGCTAAGCGTGCTGATGCAGTGCATAATAACTCTGTTGATCGTTCAGTAGATAATATGCTTAAAATTACAACAGATTCAAAAAAAGCATCGATTGATTTACGATTGATTGATGAAGAATTAATACCTTATGAAACCACAAAATTAGAAGTAATAGCAGATAATATAAGTAAACTATATTTTCAATATGCTAATGATAAAGCCACGCAATTAGTTTTTTGTGATAGCTCAACACCTAACAAAAATAAATTTAATGTGTATGATGAATTGAAACGATTAATGATGATTAATCACATACCAGAAAATGAAATAGCTTATATTCATGATTATAATACTATGAAAGCGAAACAAAAACTTTTTGATAAAGTAAACAAAGGAGATATACGAATATTAATGGGTTCAACAGCAAAATTAGGAGCTGGAACCAATGTTCAAGAAAGACTTATAGCATTGCACCATGTCGATGTTCCGTGGCGATCATCAGATATCGAGCAACGAAATGGTAGAGCTTTTAGACAAGGAAATAGATATGATAAAATATATGAGTTTAGATATGTTACTAAAAGAAGTTTTGATGCCTATTCGTGGCAAATGATAGAAACCAAAGCATCATATCAAGCTCAGCTATTTGAAGGAACTACATCAACTAGAGAAATTGCTGAAGATAACAAAGCAATTTTTTCTTATAGTGAAATCAAAGCAATTGCTAGTGACAATCCATTAATTAAAAGAAAATTTGAAGTTGATAATGCCATTAAGAAAATTGAAACAATTCAAAAACAATGGCAAAAAAGATATTTTAACTCTCAAAAACAAATACAAGATTTACCTAGTAAGATTGAATATCTTGAAAATATAATTCCTTCTTACAAAAATGATAAATCTTTAGCTGAATTATCCAGTATATCATTAGAAAATTTAAATTCTAATTTTTTTATAACTTATTTTGGAAAAAGATATACTGACATAAAAACAGCAAATGATGTTTTACTAGATTATTTAGACAAAAATAAATCTACTGCATCTAACTTGTCTGTAGGGTGTTTTTGTGGCTTTGATATCATATTAAAGTATGATAAAGAAAATGGCTGGATAATATATCTCAAAGCTGAAAATGAATATAAAGTTGATATTTTAAACAGAATTGGTAGAACAAATATTGAAAGAATGTTAAAAAGAATGAATTCTATTTCTAATACAGTAATAAATATGACTACTAATTTGACCAATTTAAAAGAAAATCTTCAGATAGCAAAAAAAGTAGTATCAGAACCCTTTCCTCAAAAGGAAGAATTAAAAAAACTGAAAACAGAACAGAAAGAAATCAATTCTAAGTTAACAAATACTGAAGATAAATTTATCGGTGGTGAGCAAGTATTAGAAAACTAATGATATATTAAAAATAACCGTTGGATCTAAAAATTCTATCGTTCAATCCATTTTATTAATCTTATAAAGAGGCAAATTGCCTCTTTTTTATATACAAGGAGATAATTAATATGAAAAAAAATATAGAGGAAACATTGAATAATATTAAATATAATGACTTAAAAAACTTCAAAATATTAGATATATCAGGAATTGATGAAGATATTGAAAGATTGGATGCTCTAAATGAAACAATATTAAATCATAATATTGCTGGTTTTATCGTTAAGACAAAGTATCTAGATTATATTCATCAAGATATAGAAAACTATACATACATTTCAAAAGAAGAATTCTTATCAGATGAAAATCCTATATACAAACAAGATTTTAAAAACGGTATAACTTTTTATCAAAAAAGAGAAAATTCTCAAGTTTTTTTAACTGGAAGAGTTCATGGTCAACATTACAGTGTAGATAGCAATCTTCTAAATGTAGAAACACAAAATGAATATATCGCAATTGATGATAACTATAAGAAATTATATCTGGCGAATAATGATAATCAAAATCTGCAATTTATTTTTGAAAAAGCGAAAAAAGAATGCATACAATTAAATCGTGATCTAGTAAATAAAGTAATTAATAATATAAATGAAATTTATAAAATACAAGCAGTAAAAAAATATTTAATTGACAGTCCATATGATTACGATAAATTTTTAGAAACAACTAATGATCCGAAATTTAGATACTATGCCCTTTCATATAGATTTCCTAATCAAAGTGGTTATGAAAATTTTAAGGAATATCATTTGCGAGAAATATTATGTAAAGCAAATGAATACATGATAAATGAAAATTTATCTTATAATCCAATAATAGTTGGATATCCAAATAATAGTATCGAGGATTGGTATCTATATAAAATCGATGCAGTAAATATTAATAATCCTAAAGATCATACAGTATGGACGTCTTTTAATATTTCAGGTAAAACTCCAGTATTAAATAATGGGCATTATAACCTTAAATACGAAGATGTTTTTTCTATTATAGATGTAAATTTTAAAAATATATTTAATAACTCTAATCTTGAATCAGATAAAAATAATTCAAAAATAAATATATCTAATGAATTATCTAAAAATAGAGATGAAATAGAAATTTAAATCCATCTTAATATATTTTAAATACTGAGGAGAAATAAAAATGTCTAAACATATTTATAATATTTCTGTATTGCAGGAAGCTATCGAAAAACAAAATACATATTTTATACTTAATGAAATTACTGAAATAGTTAATGATCTTATAAAACATTCAAATGATACTTATTTAAAAAATGATTTTAAACATTTTTTAGATGAAATAAAAATATATAATAATTCTGATAGTTATGAAGTAATAGAGTCAAATGTCTTGACTACATTTTCATGGCTTATTAACGAATACAATAATCCATACATTGAAGAAATATACTTTTTCAATATGCATGAGTTGTTAAACGATATTATATGTAAATATCCTAAAAACGATCCAATTTTCTATAAAAAAGATAATTATAAATATGAATCAAATCAAGATATCCTTATACATGCATATCTTACCTATAATAATAAATACGTTAAAAAAGATTTGGCTACAAATCTTAATACACCAGATTTTATTTTAAAGCATTTATTTATTAATTGTATTGATCATAAATTCAAAGATAATAATGAAATTATCAAGCTGATCATTGATAACAAAAACGTCCCATCTGCAATCATAAATAATATATTAAATGGTAGCAATACCATATTAAAACTAGAACTATTATTGAATGAAAATATTGACATAAATATACTACATAAATTGGATAATGATGACAATACATTGGTTAGATTATGGTCTAATGAAAAATACAACGATGATATAACTGTTAATTATTATGATAAAAACAATATATATGATTACATTATTGATACAATTTTAGATGAATGCTATACCGATTCATCTAGTGGTAATATGTGTATAAACACCGATAAGTTAATTCATAAATATTATATTACTAAAGAAGATGTCGATAATATATATAATCTATTACTATTAGATGATAATATTTTAGATATAGTCTATGACGATGATGAATTTGATATAATTGTCGGTTGGGGAAAATGTATCAATTACGAACCGTTAAACGATGAAGAAGAAAACTATATCAATCATAAAAACGACTATGAAGAAATTTTTAAAAATAGATTCATTCCAACAATATGGCACTTAAAAAATGAAACAATTTTAAAGATTCACGACAAGTTATTAAATAAAACAATTGTAAATTATAATTGTTTTAACGAAAAACATGCTGATTTCTTATATCGTAATTATGTACAAGAACAAGAATGTAATTATATAGATAAAATGCTTACTGAAGAAGAACTACAAAAAGAGATGTTTAACGAATTATAAAAAGACAATATTAAGATGAATTTTACATCATTTTACATCATTTATACATTGATTAATGATGTAAAATATGTTATATTAGTGATGTAAGGTGGTGTAAATACATGAGATTGAAAGAATTAAGAGAAAATATGAATATTACACAAGCTGATGTAATCAATAGGAGTAAGGAGTTGGGCGGAAAATTTACTCAACAGCAATTAAGTAGATGGGAGAATGGAGCTTTCCCATCTGAAAAAAATATTGAAATTCTTGCTAAAATATTTGACGTTAAAAAAGAAGAATTATTTGATAATACTGGTGAAAACAAGACGGTTGAATTTTATAATAAAGGATATTTATATGGAATTGATTTAGCAGAAAATGGGTTGACATTCAATCAGTTTGTTACCCATCAAAAGAAACATAGCATTCCTGAATTTGGAGACAAAGAATTTGAGGAAGCTAAAAAATCTATGATTGATTTCTTTATAGAACTTTCAACTGGAGTAGCTGCTCCAATATCAAAAGAGTTTCTAGAAGTTACTAATATAAAAGAAATATATAACTTTTATATTGGAATGTATAATGCTATACTTTCAAAGGAAAATTGATAATAAAAAAAGATTACAAAACAGATTGTCACTTCTGATTTATTTTTAATTTAATATTTGTGTTAATGAGAGATTATTTTATAACCTCTCATTAATTTTTTATTTAGTAAATAACAAGGAGAAAATTATGGAAAATATATTAATTAGTAATACAACAAAAGAGGATCGAATTAAAATAGTAGAAAAAGGTATTTCACTTGCAAGTTTAGAAAACAACTCAAAAATTAGTCGAGATATTTTTAAAAATTATATTGATGGGAAACAAGAATTAGATGATTTATACAATTTAATTTTAAAAAGGAGTCAAAGATAATGTATCACTCAATTGAAGAACAAGAAATAATATTAAAAAAATTAACTTATTCTAATGATGTATTCAAAAATAAATTGAATATAAGAGATAATGCAGAATTGGAAGAAACTGAAAAATTACTCGTTGCAATAAAAGCAATTCAACTCCCCTACTCATCAATAAGCAAAATGGATTTTGACTATAAAAGATTAATTGCAACTAATGAATTTTTGTTAGAAGATCTCTATGAATTTGCTGGGAATTTCCGAGAAGTTGATTATTATGATTTGAATTTATATGGTAAATATGGCAATGAAGTTGAGTTCAGCAACTATTACAATATAGAAAAGAATTTAGATACCGTATTTAATAATCTCAATAGTTTCTGGGATTATTATACTGATATTGAAAAAATACATCTTTTTTCTGCTTGTGTAGCTGATATGTATTTAGTACACCCTTTTTATCGATGCAATTCTACTACACTAATGCTTTTTTCAATAGATTTTGCCCAAGAAAAATTAAATTTATCAATAGATCCAATTAAATTAATTAACAATTATGATATTGAAAAATTATTGTATAACTACCAATACGACAATATTTCTTTAATAAAAGCTTTTATAGAATGCGATAATTCTAACAATCATTTTCATGATATGTTTGCCGAAGCTGATAATTGTATTAAAAATGATATAGAATTATAAAGAGGCATGATGCCTCTTTTTTTCTTGAAAAAAATTAGTTTGTGATTTTTATAGTACAAAATGTACTATAAAAGATAGGAATTTTTTACTCATTTTTATGAAAATGAAAATGATATAATTAACATGGTTAGAAAAATAAAATTCTTTAACCAATAACGTTCTATGCTATTCGCATATAATACTCTTTAATTAATTTTTATGTTTTTTTTTTAGACGATACATATAAGTTATCGTCTTTTTTCATATAATTCTATAAAACCACTTGAAATGTAGTACATTTTGTACTACATTATTATTGTAAGTTGTGATTTTTCAGTGATTATTTATAAAGGAATAATATAAAAATGAATATTAATACTAAAAATAAAAAATTAAAATTATTAAAAAAATATACTGATCCAAAATTACAAGATATTGTTGAAAGAATGAATACTACCAGATCAGCATTTTATAAAGGTTATATAAATGATGATTCAGTAGACAAAGTTTTCAACGAAGTATACATAGAACTAGAAAATCTTTTAAATGAATTTAAAGCTGTTAAAGAAGATGAAGAAATTACTAATTATGTGAATACTCATCAAGAAGAAATACTAAAAAAATTTGGCAATAAATTAATTATAAAAGATATTTTTAAAAAAGAAGTAAAAAAAATGATAAAAAAATCTAATAATAAGATATAAATTTTAATTAAAAATTATATCTTATTTATAAATTATCTGGGAGGTTATTTAATGAACGAAAAAACGTATTTAATAAATAAATTATCTAAATTAACAAATGAAAATAAAGAATCACTAGAAAAAATGACAATTTATCAATTAAGAAATATGTACGCTAGAGTAACATATAATCAGGAGGGAAATAAAAATGAAAATGGGAATTAAGATAGCAATCTTATTAAGTCTAGTCATCTTAGTTTCTGCATGTTCTTCAAATTCACACAGCAGTAATGATAATAGTTTCGCTGAGGATAAAGAATATATTTTAAGAGGACTAAATGATTTAACAGAAAACAGTAATATGATAATAAATGAAATAATATATATTCATAAAATTGATATTTCAGATGGATTGTATATATATGATGCTACATTTCATGAGCATATCAAGCCAGATGCTGCATATGAAATAAAGATGAACATTGCTGAAAATGGTAACGATTATTATATCTATGATTATTTTTATATCGATGATAATGATGAATCACTTAAAAAATATGATGGTATTATTAATAATCATGAAACACTTCTTAAAAGTGACAAATCTTACTTTGTAGATGAAAATGACAACAGATTAGATTATATAGACATTGATAGAAAATGGATAGAAGAGAATATTATGATCTATTATTAAAGAAGGGATGATATTATATGGAAAAGTTAAAAAATTTATTCGATACTAGAAATAAAAAAATCATAGCTGGCGTAATAAGTATAATAGTTATATTTGGTGTAATTGGAAGTATCTATGCTCTTTCATCTTCCCATGATTTATTGGCTATTAAAAATAATGAAATAACAATTGAATACGGCGAAAAGATTTCAAATGATGTAAAAAAATATATTGATACATCTAAATTAGATGATGATGAAGAAAAAGATGTTCTAAAAAATACTGTAATCAGAACAAATGTAAAAAATGAAGTTATAACTTCAACCAATGAGGATGGTACAACAACTGAAACAGATGCTGGATATCCAAAAATAGGTAATTATGTGATTACTTTAACATATAAAGACGAAACAGCAAATATTAATGTTACAGTAAAAGACTCAACTGCTCCAGAACTGTTAGTACCTGAACAAGTTGAGATTGTACAAGGAACAGATTTGGCAACCTATGATTTTAAATCTTTAATGACTGCTTCGGATTTATCTGAATTATCTGACTATACTATTGATTATTCACAAATAGATATTAATACCCCTGGTGAATATATGGCTAAGTGTTCTGTTCAAGACAAAAGTGAAAATAAAACCGAAAAAGAATTTAAAGTTATTATTGTTTTTCAACCAGCAGTTGATGATAATTCAGAAGTAGTAACAGAAATACAAACTGATCCTACTACTGGACAGAAAAAAACAGTTGTTACTACAAGACCAAAAACAAATACTAATAACTCAAGTTCTAGTTCAAATAAAAATTCTGGATCAAACAATACAAATAATAGCTCTAGCAATAATAATTCAAATTCTGGAAATAATTCAAGTAACAATTCTGGAAATACTAATAATGGTAATAATTCTAATAATAATAACAATACAAATACTGGTGGAGGTAATAATTCAAGTGATTCAGGCAATTCATCAGGAGGTTCAGGTGGTAGTATTCAGATTGTTGTCAAATATACATGTAATGATCATGGTGGTGAATATGACAGTTATGAAGAACTGATAGCAGCTGGTCATGGTAGTTGTTCTGGTTGGACAGAATACGGAAGTTTAGACCACATCCCATGGTAAAAATAAATATATTAGATGGTTTTATAAGGAACCATCTTTTTATTTTCAAAAAGAGAGGTAACAAGATGTATAAATGTCGTAATCCATGTTATAAATAAAATATTTTAAAAAATTCTAAACAGCTATATGCTGTTTTTTATTTTACAGATTATAAAGGGGATTAATAAAATGAAAAAAACACTAAAAAAAATTCCTAAGTTTTTTACTATTTTTGCTTTGTTATTAAGCATTATTAGCACATCGTTAATAACTAATGTAAATGCAGTGAGTCAAGCTGGAAATACTGTCAACTTCACATGGGGTGAAGAAATATATTATCCAAAATGGCTAGGTAATTGGTCAACTAAAATGTGCTATATAGATGGGAATCTAGCTTATTGCCTTGAAGCATCAAAAGATACTCCTCCAGCTAATGCTAGTGCGTATTATGTAATTAGCAATAATGAAGCATTGTTAAAAGTACTTTACTATGGGTATGGTGGTCCTGAGGATGTTTTTAGAGGTGATACTGTAACATCTGATAAAGAAAAATATCTTTATACACACATTATGGCTTCATATGCTTATAGTGGTGATATGTATGGTAACAATAGTTGGGAATATCTAGAAAGTATTGGCGTAGGATTAAAAGCAAGATGGGATCAAATTCAAAGTTTACCTATTCCGACTAATACACTTACATTTAACAATAGTAATGATTTAACAGTTAGTGCATATTTTGATTCAAATGAAAAGATTCAAAGAACAGAAAATATTACTTTAAACACAAAATCTGATGCAAGTATTACTTTACCACTACAAGATAATGTGACACTTCACAACATAACAAAAGGTACAAGTACTACAAGTGGAAATGCTACTGTAAATGGAGGCGATACATTCTATTTAAGTGCTCCACTAACAGTAACAGAAAACTATTCTAGTGATTGGTTAACTGCAAATAACTTATTAAAATATGCTCCTTTGGTAATACAAGGATATGCAAATTATCAA
>NZ_NFLA01000060.1:0-13607 GCF_002160675.1 Erysipelatoclostridium sp. An15 | reverse complement strand
ATTGGCAGTCCTGTTTCTTTTTTAGCTGCTACTAAAATATCTAATCCTGATGATCCCATTCCCTGGAATGCATATGGTGAAGTTCTTGGTTTGAAAGCACCACCTCTTAAAATATTAGCCCCTGAAGCTTTGATTGATTTAGCTATTTCAATTACCTGTTCTTCACTTTCAACAGAACATGGTCCAGCAATCAAGGCCAGATTATCACCACCAACTTTGACTCCAGCTACATCGACAATTGTATCTTCAGGATGAAAAGCACGATTAGCTAATTTATATGGTTCAGAAACTCGCATTACATGATCTACTGCTTCATCAACTTCAATTGCTTTAGGATCGATTCTTGTAGTGTCCCCAATAATACCAATAATTGATTGTCCAGTCCCATGTACTACACTGACATTCAAACCTTTATCAGTTACCATTTTAGAAACTTTTTCTACATCATTTTCTGTTGCCGTCATTTTCATTACTATAATCATTTTAAATACCCCTTTTCCTTTTTTCAACTCTGTATATAAATAAAAGCTCTCTTCCTAAAAAGGACGAGAGCTTATGCTTCGTGATACCACCTTCATTTACTGATAGATCACTCCATCAGCCTCATCAAGTACGCCAAAACCTGGTTCATACTCTAACACTTTAACGGGTGTCTCCGGAGAAACCTACTACTAATTCAGTCCTCTACTCCAAGATGAATTCAATATTCACTAATAGACTCTTTTTCACCAGCCAAGAGCTCTCTACGCTACTTTGAATACCTACTATTTCTTTTCACAGTATTTATATCAGATGTTGTTGATAATATTCTATATAATTGCATCTTTAATGTCAATATTTTTTGTAAAAAAATTATCACGGTGAGATATTCAGTCCAAAAAGGTCTTTAATATTTTGGCGGTTTTTAAAGAAATTTTAAGATATAATTTTTTTAAGGAGGGAATTATGGAAACAATTGATATGACATTGATTGGAAAATATTTAAGAAGTATTCGATTAAAGAAAGGCTTATCACAAGCTAAGTTAGAGAAAATTTCAGGAGTATCTGCTTCAACTATTAGTAATATCGAAACTGGTAATCAAGGAGCTGCTTATAATATTTCATTACAATATATTATAAAAATTGCTCATGCTTTAGATACTAGTTTTATTCAATTGCTTAGTAAATCAGGGTTTTTACTTGCAATTGGCGAAGAATCATTTAAAAGTGATAAATCAGAAATTTATATTACCAATCATGAATTAATTAACATTTTTAATCGTCTTGGTCCAAGTCAACAACAGCATATTGTTGAACTGATTAATGAACAAATAAAATTATCTGACCAGGAAAATCAAAAAAAATTATTACAAAAGTAATAGCATTCTAATAAAAGTATACTAATACTTTTATTAGAAAAATAAAAAAAACCAATACATATAGTATTGGCATTTTATCACCATGGTGCCCAAGGCCGGACTCGAACCGGCACGGCTGTTACACCGGCAGATTTTGAGTCTGCTACGTCTACCAGTTTCATCACTTGGGCAATGTATTTGTTGTCAATCGACAGAAACTATTATATAGAATATTTTTAATAAAAGCAATAGAATTTTAAAAATTAATATTATTTATAATTTTTTATAAATAGCTATAAAATTTTTATTTCATACTCTTAAGATAATGATTTATAGGATGAAAATATGATTTTTTTAATCATTATTTTTGATTATCCTAAATAACAAATAATTTAATAAACATTTTTCTAACTGCTATTGACGAATGATAAAAAATAACGTATCTTAGTATAAAATTAACATGTGGTAAATAATTGGCAAAAGGAAGAAATAATTATGGACTATGAAAAAATTATTGGCGAACTTAATGAAATCACAAATTCATTAGACGCAACAACAGAGACTTTAGTTGGTCTTCAAGAAAACGCAAAACACGAAGATTTTTATAAAAAAATTAATGTTGATCTATATCTTGAAGCACCTATTCAAGAGCTAAGTCGCCTTGCAAATCGATTAGCAGATATTGCATACAAACTAAATAAATAACTTGCAAATAAGACATTGGTTATTAAGAAAACCAATTGTCTTTTTTGCTATAAACGAGGTAAACTATGATTGAATTATTTGAACAACGAATGAAAGAATTATTAAAAGATGATTATAATGCTTTTAAAGACGCTTTAGAAAAAAAGCCAGTAAAAAGCTTTTATCTAAATCCAAAGAAAAAAAATGTAATTGAACACTTAAATCAAAAATACATAACCAGCCACCCTTATATTAAAGATGCCTATTATTATGATTACGAAAATTATCCTTTAGGTAAACATCCATATTTTAACTGTGGTTTATATTACATCCAGGAACCTAGTGCAATGGCAGTTGCAAACTGTCTTGAATTTAATCATGATGATTATGTCTTAGATATGTGTGGTGCTCCAGGGGGTAAAACTTGTTTTGTCGCTAGTAAATTAAGCCAGCAAGGCTTAATGATCGCTAATGATATCAACCCTCTAAGAGCAAGTATCTTATCAGAAAATATTGAACGCTTCGGACTTAGTAATACTATCGTTACTAATTGTGATCCTGTTAAATTAGAAACAAAATTTACGGGTTTTTTTGATAAAATAATTTTAGATGCCCCTTGTTCTGGTGAAGGAATGTTTCGTAAACTAGATCAGGCCATTACAACATGGTCACCTAAAAAAGTAGTTGAATGTGCCCATATTCAAAGAAATTTAATCAACAGTGCTTATCAGATGCTAAAGGAAAATGGTATTTTAATATATTCAACTTGTACCTATTCTCTTGAAGAAAATGAACAGCAAGTAGATTATATGGTAAATGAGCTCAATATGAAATTATTAGACATAAAAAAACAACCAGGAATGGCTCCAGGATATCAAAATGATCAGGTTGTAAGAATGTATCCCCATTTAAATCAAGGCGAAGGACAATTTATTGCTTTATTGCAAAAGCAAAGTGCTACAAAACAAGCTAAAATCAAAGCTTTAAAACCAAATATCACTAATCAAATGAAACAATTGATCAATAAATTCTATTTAGAAAATTTAAACTGTTTGATGCCTGAATATTTGTATAATTCTAATAATCATATCTATGCAATTTTACCACAATTTCCTGATTTAAAAGGCATCAAAATACTTAGAAACGGCCTTTATTTAGGAGAATGCAAGAAAAATCGTTTTGAACCAAGTCATTCATTAGCTTTATCTTTAAATAAAGATGATGTTAAACGTTATTACAATTATAGTAGTGATAGTATTGAAGTTAATAAATATCTTCATGGTGAAACTTTGGAAGGTTCTAATCAAAAAGGTTATGGTTTAATTTTAGTTGATGGTTATCCACTTAGTTTTTATAAAGAAAGCAACAATCAAATTAAAAATCTATATCCAAAGGGGCTACGAAGATGAATCGCTATGTAATAATAAAAGATGAAGTTTATCAAATTTTAACTACTGATTGTTCTAAAAATAAAAGAAAAGATGGTTTAGATCATTTATTTAGTGTAACTACAATGTGTCAATATTTAGCTAGAATTAATAATCTAGACATTGAAGTAGCTGCAATTATTGGAATTCTTCATGATATTGCTACATATAAATTTAATTCCAGCTTTGATCATGCTAATAGAAGCGCTATGATTGCAAATGATATTTTAAAAAAGGAAGGCTTGTTTACTAACGAAGAAATTTCAACTATCGTAACTGCAATTAGAAATCATTCACATAAAGAAAGAATTGATGATTCATACAGTGAGTTAATTAAAGATGCTGATACATTAGTTTTATATCTTAGTGATAGCCAGGCCATTTTAAGCAATGAAAAACAAGCTCGAATCAATCGACTTTTAGGGGACAAATAATTGTCCCCTATTTTATATATTCAAGTATTATTTTAGCTATCTTAGTACTATTTATTATATAACTACCATGGGTTTCATCAGTTAAAATTTTTAATTCACTATTAGCAATCTCCCTTGCAAGATTTAAAGTATGCTTCTTTTTGATCACATCTTTGCTGCCAGCTAACACCAATACAGGAATAGTTATCTTATTCAACTGTTCATTAGTTATTGCTGGTTGATTCAACATCAATTCTATTTTAGGGTCATGTTTTAAAATATAACTTAATTTCATCTCTAAATATGTCTTTATTTTTAACCCATGAGGATTACAATTAGCACCACTTATAATTAATCTGCTTAATAAATTTGTTTGACTAGCAATTAATAACCCAATAATTCCACCATCACTAAAACCATAAAGAGTAACCTTATGTAAATTTAATTGCGTTATAAAAGCAATTAAATCATTAGCCATATCTTGATAATCATATTTTTCTATTGGCATACTTTGACCATGTCCACGACTATCAATACAATAACAAGTAAAATAGTCTTTTAAAATGGTAACTGCACTATCAAAAATATGATGATCTTCACCGTTACCATGAAGAAGAATTAATGGATCACCTTTACCAATAATTTCATAATATAATTTAGTATTATTTACATCTATATACATCTTTAACCACCATAATAAAAAGAGCTAGTTATACTAGCCTCTTAATTTTCAATATTAATAGATTCACCATCTTGTAATTTATAAACATTTAATGCTTGTCCTAAAGTTAAATCAATATATGGTTTATAATCAGTTGTTTTAGTATTTTCATCAATAATTTCATAACTATCAAAAACTAAAGTTATTCCTAATGTATCAGGATATAAACGAACCATTTGATCCTTACCATATTTTTCAATATCTTTTTCCATATCTTCGATTAAGTCCTGACATCCAAATACTAATCCATCTTCAATATCTTCACTTAACTCAAATGATAAATTTAAATTTGTATTAATATACTTATATGCATCTTTTAATGCCATTTTTATACCCTCCTAACACTTTAGTATAAATATATCATATTATCTAATAATTTAAAACAATAAAAATCCTTTATAATCCACTACGATAAATTAAAAACGAATATATAAATGGAACAACTACTAAAACCAATACGACAACTAACAAGGCATAAAACGCAACGTTAAAGAAACTAGCAACAATTATTATTAAACCACCTATTACCATGATATAACCAGCTAGTCGATTAGTTCGGTTCCAGTTTTCACGATTATTTAAAGTCCATGGCAAACGATAACCAATCATATAATTTTGGCGGCATTTTGGTAAATAATTGCCTAATATAATAAATATTATTCCTATTAATAATGGTATAACAAAATTTATTGAAATATGATACCCAAAAGCTACAGCAAATGTAATTGCTTCTATTATAATGGTCAATCCCGGAATAATCCAGCTAACAACTTTAATCATTTTATTAGAGTGACTACGACCTTTAGGATCGTTTAGTAACATAAACATCATAAAAGCTTGAATTAAACACATTAATACTGGCAATCCAAATACTACAATAGCTTTATTTCCATAACTGTCGATTTGCCCAGAAAAATTCCAATGAATTGGCAATTTTGCTGGTAATTGATTATAGATTAGTACACCAAATACCGATGGTATTAAGCATGCTCCACTAGTTATTAAAATTTGTTTATTTTTCATTATTGTCGCCTCCAAATTGACTTAACCACAATATCACTTCTTCTAATACTGATGTATTTAGCTCATAATAAATATAATTTTTATATTTATTTTCAAAAATCAAATCAGCTTGTTTTAATTTTGATAAATGATAAGAAACAGTTGCCTGAGTCATTTTAAAATGTTTAGCAATTTCACCAGCTGAAAGTGTTTGATCTTTTAACAATAATAAAATTTCTCGTCGAACCGGATCACTTAATGCTTTAAAAGTTTCTGCAAATCCCATTAATACCCTCCTTGATATTTAGATAGATGTCTAAATAGATTATAACAAAAATTAAAAAGTATAACTAGTTTTTTACCAGTTATACTTAATTTTTATCATATTCCTTTATACATTCTTCAACTCGATCATGAACCAGTTTAGCAATATCATTAGTATGCAAATCTTTATATTCATCATAGTATATTGGTTTTAAATAATGAATCTGTGCCGTTGTTTTCTTGATTGTATTACGATCAAATACTTTATAACTATCAATTATTGCTACTGGTACGATTGGTGCTTTAGCTTTAGTGGCAATTTTAAAGGTACCACCTTTAAAGTCTAATATCTGATTACCTTTTTTACTTCGAGTTCCTTCAGGGAAAACAAAGAAATTTTGTCCATTAGCAACCTCGTTTGCTACATATTTAATAATCTTAGCACTGCCACGAACGTTACTACGATCCATTGGAACAAATTCCAGCATTTTTAAAACGTCTTTTACCAAAATAACTGATGTTAATTCTTTTTTTACGATTGCCCGAATAGGACGTTCATGAGTACTAAAAATAGCTACTGGATCAAATAATCCCTGATGATTAGGTGCTACAAAATAACCAGATTTTTCCGGTAAATTTTCTAATCCATAGCATTTCAACTCAATACGACCTTTTTTTATAATTTTTGGAACAACGCTATAAACAAAAGCATATCTTTCTTCTAATGAGTATTTTTTAGTATTTTTAAACTTATTTACTTTATAACCCCACCAGTATGGCAAATACCAAATTACTCTGATAACAATCAATGCAATTCTTTTCATTTCTATCCCCTTCTATATATTTCTAAAGTAAAAGTTTCAAATGGCTTAGTTTCCACTAATTGATAACCATATTCTTTAAAATCAGGAAAATAAGTTTCCCCTTCATGTTTCCCTGGGATCCTAGAAATCATTAACTGATCAGCGATTGGCAAACATTGACGATAAATAGAAGCACCACCAGAAATATATAAATCTTCACCGCTTGTTTGATACTCCTTGATAACTTCTTCTAACGAATCTCTAACTTCAACTCGATCATCTTCAAACGGCTCTAAACTTACAACGATAGTTTTACGATTAGGTAATGGTCTACCAATAGCTTGATATGTTGTTAATCCCATTAAAATAGTCTTATTTATTGTAGTTGCCTTAAAATGTTTCAAATCCTCAGGTACATTCCATGGCATCCCATTTTTAGAATCCTTTTTACCAATTAAAAGATCTTCATCTGTTGCAACAATAATATTAATCATTATACACTTACCTTTCCTACTAATCTTCCATAACTTTGATATCCTTCAATTTTGATATCTTCAATTTTATAATCAAAAATTGATTTTACTTCAGGGTTTAAAATAAGTTTACACATAGGTAACGGTTTACGTGAAATCTGTTCTTTGACAACATCAAAATGATTTCTATAAATATGAGCATCACCAATTGTATGAATAAATTCTTTAGCCTCATAACCACAAGTTCGTGCCAGCATTTCTGTCATCAATGCATATGATGCAATATTAAAAGGTACCCCTAAAAATATATCAGCACTTCTTTGATATAATTGACAAGATAAATATTTTTTATCAGCACTAACATAAAATTGTAAAAAAGCATGACATGGTGGTAAAGCCATGTTATCTACCTGAGCAGGATTCCAAGCACAAATAATATGACGTCTTGAAAAAGGATTGTTTTTTAAACTATCAACCAGCTTAGCTAATTGATCAACACCCTCATAATTAAAATCACGCCATTGAGCTCCATAAACCGGCCCTAAATCACCATGTTTTAAAGCAAATTCATCATCTGTTTTAATTTTTTCAACAAACTCTTCGATTGTTTCACCATGGTAATCAGATGATTTTTTAAAAGCTTCATATGGCCACTCATTCCATATTTTTACATTACGATCAACTAAATATTTAATATTTGTATCACCTTTAATAAACCATAATAGTTCTTCAGCAATTGGCCGTAAAAACATTTTCTTAGTTGTCATTAAAGGAAAACCTTCTCTTAAATCATATCTAGTTTGATAACCAAAAACACTCCGTGTTCCAGTTCCAGTACGATCTTGACGATCTTCACCATGTTCTAATACATATTTACACATTTCTAAATATTGTTTCATTTCTTACACCTCATCGACTATTTTACAATAAATTAATTGTTTCAACAATATAAATAATAATGGTAGATTTAAAATCTACCATTATTTATGACAGCGTTGACGGTATTCTTCCATCATCTCTTTAAAAATATCCCCGTTTGAAGGTGGTGTATATGTAACAGCATTAGCACCAGCTTCAATTACCTCTTTAATTGTTTCAACAGTAGGTCCACCAGTAGCAATAATTGGAAAATCCGGTGATATTTTTCGTAATTCTTTAACTATAGCAGCTGTATTCTTCCCGCCTGATACATTAACAATTTTAGCACCGGTATACAACATCCGTTCTTCTAGATTTTCATCCAAAGAAACAATTGATAATACGACCGGAATATCTACATAGTCAGATAATTGCTGAATAAATTCTGTTTTAGTTGGTGCATTTAATACAACTGCAGTTGCCCCATGTAATTCAGCATCTAAAGCAATCTCTCTTACACGTGGTCCTGCTGTAGTTCCACCACCAACACCTGCAAATACTGGTCTTTGAGCAACGTCAATAATTGAATTTGTAATTTGCATAGTTGGTGTAAAAGGGTATACTGCTATTACAGCATCAGCATTACAGTTAGAAATTACTGCAACATCGGTTGAAAATAATAATGACTTAATTCTTTTTCCATTAATAACAATTCCTGTTGCTTCCCGAATACATTCAGGTACTAATATAGTATGGCTACGTAGTTGCGTATTTATTTTAGGTGCTACTTTTTTCATCTCAAATCTCCCCTACTTATTTTTTATAATTATACTATATCTTTATGAATTTTTAATGTCTAACTGTTAATAAAATTGTAAACTGCACCAATTAAATTGGCTTGATTAGCGAATTTACATTTAACTACTTGAGGGCGAATTTTAGCATGAGGGATTTTAGTATAAATTTTATCTAAATGTTTTTCTAATTGTTCAAGTAAATCATCACGAGCACTAATAGCACCACCAATAACAATTTTTTCTGGATCATAAACATATTGAAGATTATAAATTCCCATAGCTAATACACTAAAGTACTGATTCACATATTTTTGGTAAACTGGATTTTCACTAGCATGATCAAAAATTTCTTTACCATCTAAAGTCTCAGGTTCAACCCCTAATTCTTTAGCTACTGCTTTTACAACAGCTACAGTTGATCCAGCTTCTGACCAGGAAATATACTCATCATTTTCAATATCGTTTAAAGCTACCATGTAACCAAATTCTCCACCATGAAGATGTTTACCACGATGAATTAAACGATTCTTAACGACAGCACCACCGATTCCAGTTCCACTTACGATAAACATACAATCATCAACATCGCTAGCTGCACCTTTCCAAACTTCAGCTAAAGCTGCACAGTTAGCATCGTTTTCAAGCGTTACTTTTAAATTTAAACGTGCTTGTAAATCCTCTTTAATATTTGGACCATGAATATAATCTAAAGCACTAGAACCTTTAATAACACCTACTTCACTATCAACAGCACCTGGCATACTTAAAGCTAATCCTTCTACTTCTTGATTTAAGTCATGATAAATTTTTTCCATTTCCACGTACATTTTATCTAAACTATCAGGAGTAACAATTTTCCCTTGATTACTTACGTTACCTTCATCATCAATTACCCCGTATTTTATTGATGTTCCACCAACATCCATTGCTAAATATAACGACATTTTTTACACTCCTTTTTTTATTTATTATATCATCATATTGAATAAAACATCTGTAAGTCAGATGTTTTATTGGCGATTTTCGATTTTTTCTTTCATCATTTTAGTGAATTCATCGAAAGGTACAGTTGTTTGTTTTTGTTGACCATGTTCACGGTATGTAACAGTTTTTTCATCACGTTCATTATTTCCTAAAACTAACAAGTAAGGTACTTTTTCCATTTGTCCTTCACGAATTCGATATCCTAATTTTTCTTCACGAGCATCTAATTCTACTCTAAATCCTTGTTGTTTTAATAATGATTCTACTTCTTTAGCATATTCTAAATGATATTCATTATTAACTGGTAATACTTTGACTTGCACTGGAGACAACCATAATGGGAATACCCCTTTTGTTTCTTCAATTAAAAATGCAGTAAAGCGATCAAATGTTCCAAAAATAGCACGGTGTAAAACAACTGGTGTTTGTTTAATACCATTATTATCAACATAAGTTAATTCAAATCTTCTTGGTAATAAGAAATCTAATTGACATGTAGATAATGTAACTTCTGGTCCTACTGCTGGTTTAACTTCAACATCTAATTTAGGACCATAGAAAGCAGCTTCACCTTTAGCTTCAAAATAATCTAAATTAAGTTCTGTTAATACTTCACGTAATTTAGCTTCTGCTTCATCCCACATTTGGTCATCATCAAAATATTTTTCTTTATCATCTTTATCACGTAAAGATAATCTGAATTTATAATCTTTAATACCAAAATCTTTATATACATCTAAAATCAAATTAACTACTCGTTTAAATTCTTCACCAATTTGTTCAGGTGTTACAAATAAATGAGCATCATTTTGACACATACAACGAACACGTTCAAGTCCTTTAACAGCACCACTAGCTTCATATCTAAAATCAGTAGCAAATTCACCAATACGAATTGGTAAATCACGATATGAATGTAATGAATTTTTGTAAATTAACATGTGATGTGGACAGTTCATCGGACGTAAAACAAACTCTTCTTCATCAACTTTCATTACTGGGAACATATCATCCTTATAATGATCCCAATGTCCTGAAGTTTTATATAAATCAACAGTTCCGACACATGGGCTATAAACATGATCATATCCTAATGCCCGTTCTTTTTCATAAATATAATTTTCTAATTGTCTTCTAATAAATGCCCCTTTAGGTAACCACATTGGCATCCCAGAACCAACTAAACGATGGTTCATAAATAAGCTTAAATCTTTTCCGATTTTACGATGGTCACGGTTTTTAGCATCTTCTAATAAATCTAAATGTTCTTTTAATGCTTCTGGTGTAAGGAAACATACTCCATAAATTCTTTGTAGTACTTTATTGTTTTTATCACCTTTCCAGTAAGCACCAGAATGTTTGATCAATTTAAAATTTTTACATGCTTTAACAGTTTCAACATGAGGACCACGACATAAATCTACAAAGTCACCTTGACGATAACAGCTAATGTTTGTTCCTTCTTCAAAATTGTTAATTAGATCAATCTTGTATTCATCGTCTTTAAACATTTCTAAAGCTTGTTCTTTACTCAATTCTTCACGAACAATTCTTTTTCCATCTTTACAGATTTTTTTCATTTCTTTTTCGATTTTAGGAATGTCTTCATCTTTTATTACATCTTCACCTAAATCGATATCATAATAAAATCCTTCGCTAACTACTGGTCCAACCCAAAATTTAGCTTGAGGATATAAATGCTTAACAGCCTGTGCCATAACATGAGCACAAGAATGATTTAACACGCTTAATTGTTCATCTTCTTTAAAATTAATCATTTTTCTCTCCTATCCAGAAACGTAAAACAGTTTCTTTTGTTTTTTCATCATAATATTTATTTTCTAATTTACCGCCACATTTTTCAATTGTTTTTCTAGAAGCAATATTTTCCTGGTTACATGTAAGTAAAACCGGATAAATTTCCCATCGTTTACAAATTTCAATTACTTCTTTTAACATCGCTGTTGCATAGCCTTTTTTACGCATACTAGGCAAAATACTATAACCAATATGACCGCCATGATTAATTAAACAATTATTTAGACAATGACGTAAATTAATGGTTCCGACAATTTGATCATTTTCAAGATAAAAATATGTTGTTGCTGGTACAAAACCAGGTTCAAGATTTATCCCTAAATGATTTTGCTTTTCTCTTTTAATCCATTTATGGTAATCTTGATAAAATTGGCATCCACCATCACCATTAACATATTTTTCACCAAAGGCATATGTTTCTTGAAGATAATCTTTCATCATCGTTTCATGTTGATAATCAGGATATACTAATTTAGCCATCTAAAATTCTCCTTTAATAAAAAATACCCTCATCCAAAGGACGAGAGTATCGTGGTACCACCTTTTTTCGTTATTAAAAATAACCTCTAAGCTATAACGCACTACCGACATTCTCTTTCGAGTGTTGCATATTAGGGAGTACCTAAATATTCTTATCAAGGCTTTCACCAGCCGCCTTTTCTCTAAATCAAAGAATTACTTAGACATGTCCTAAATTATCGCATCTAATTTCAAATACAATTCTACATATTTATTATTTTAAAGTCAATAAATTATTTATCTTTATCTTCCGCTTGATGAAGATAATATGCCATTTTAATATTATCTGTTTCTTTTTTTAATGCCTTATATACATATTTTGAAGGCATTTTAGTAAACATTGTAACCGTGTCACATTTTATACAGTATAAAGCCTGAATCCCCCGAATATTAATTCTTTTAATCCAGTCACCTTCTGCTTTGCAGATTCCACATTCAATCTTATTTTGCGGTTCAACTATTTGTATTCTCATTTTTCATCACCCAAAAAATAGTATGCACTAATCAATTTAAAATATTTGTCATATTTTAATTCTATTTTTTACCATTAACTAATTTTTTCAAATCTTTTACTTCTTGCAGTTTTAAAATTCGATATGTTCCTGGTGTCAATCCTTTTAAATTTACACATCCTACACTTAATCGATGCAATCTTTTTACAGGATGCCCAACACTTTCAAACATTTTTTTAACTTGTCGATTTTTCCCTTCATAAAGTTTAATTTGCAGTACTGTTGTTTTATGTTCAGTATCTTTGTTGATAACTTTAATTTTACAAGGTAATGTCTTTACACCTTCTAGATAAATTCCTTTTTCAAGTTTGTGTAAAGTAGCACCGTTTATCAATCCATTAATGGAAACTTCGTAAATCTTTTCTAAATGATAACGTGGATGCATGATCATATTTGCAAATTCACCGTCATTAGACATAATTAATAAACCTGTTGTATCATAATCTAAACGACCAACTGGATAAATTCTTTCTTTAACATCTGTAAAATAGTCAGTTACTTTAGGACGGTCAAATTCATCATCTAAAGTACAAACGCATCCTTTAGGTTTATAAAATAAATAATAGACTTTATTTTCTGTAACAATTGGTTTTCCATCTACCGTAATAAAATCACCTTTTTTTACTTTAGTCCCTAATTCAGTAACAATTTCTCCATTTACGGCAACCTTACCTTGAATAATTAAATCTTCAGCTTTTCTTCTTGATGTATAGCCGCTTGCTGCAATTGCTTTTTGTAATCTTTCCATATTTATCTCACCTACTTTTTTATCATTATACTGAAAAGTTTGCCAAAAGCAACAAAATTTAATCGTAGTTTTATACTTCCATATATTTTTATTAAAATCAATAAATTCTAATATTACCATAATTATAATGTTGATTAGCGAATTATATTAGCTAATTATTTTCAAATTAAATTAGTTATTTTTGAAGAAGATTTTTATAAATTAATTATGATAGTCAAATTATTTTAACTATTATATTTAAATTAT
>NZ_NFLA01000006.1:0-80465 GCF_002160675.1 Erysipelatoclostridium sp. An15 | reverse complement strand
ATTTTAACAAAAAAAGATTCCGACATTTTAATCGGTTCATATCAAAAAAGACCAATTATCATCAAAGATAGTTGGTCTTATGTTTTTATTTATCGGAATCTTTAGAAAGTCGGGATATCTTTTTGAATTCCGATATCGGAATTCAGCGGGATTTATCTTTTCCAGATGTTAGCTCAATTCCTAAACTTGCAGAAATATTTGAAGTTTCCGTTGATGATTTAATGCAAGTAAAAACCAAAACGAAAGAAACTCCACCAGATAACAAAATAAATGAAATTATTCCACTTGCATTAAATGGAGTAGCTTTAGCAATGGGAATTGCAGTAGTTGTTCTTTTGTTTTTAAATGAAATTGAAATAAACTTAGCTATTAGGATGTTAGCAATTGGACTTGTATGTTTAGCTATTATGCAACTTATCAAAAAAGAATAAATTTTATTTAATTTATAATGGATATAATTTCTACCAGTCAATAATAAAACGACTGGTTTTTTATTGTTAAATTTTAGAGGATTTGATATGCAATTTTATAAATAATGTAATTTAGTATATTTTAAATACTGTTATTTAAACGAATTAATTGCTTCTTAGTCAACTTATATTGGATTATTGTAAATAATATAATAAAATAAGAATATGATAATTTATTATTTGTTAATAAAAATACTTGGATTTTTGGTCGATTTCATGAAATTAATTAGGAATACTAAATTATTATAGAACATTTTTTATAGTTAGTTGCTTTATATATTAAGTTTACTAACTTAATTAATAGTAAGGGGTAGTAATATGATTATTTCAATGACAAAAAAGTTGATTTTAAGATCACCATTAAAAAGTATCTTAACAATAATATTTTCAATATCAATTATTATTTTTATTGGACTATATATAAATAATATAAAGACATTAGAAACATCACTGAGAAAATTAAGTCAAACAATACCAGTAACAGGAGAAATATGCGACATAAGCGGTAGCAAAACCACTGGTTTAGAAATTGATGAAAGAAAGGGAAACCAGATTATTTTTTCTCAATATGTCGTGCAAGCTAAATACACTATTCAAGTAGTAGCCAATAATATCAATAATCAAAATAATATCAGTACAACATTGATGGGATGTAATTCAATTGATGCTTTACCGTTATTATACGATGATAATATTGATTTCATGTCAAGAAATGACAGTTCTTTTTTAACAGATGATAAAAATAATTGTATTGTTGAAGCTGATTTTGCTAAACAAAATAATATTGTTTTAGGACAGGAAATAACATTTTCATTATCTATTTATAAATATGATTCAGGTGTTTATTTAACAGATAATATTGATAATATAAAAATGAATGTTATTGGCATATATGATTATAATTCGGCTACTAATACATCGATTATTGTTCCGGTAAAAAGTTTAGCAAGACTAGTAAAAGAAAGTGGTAATGAAGTTTTTTATGATTCATTAAAATTTGAATTAAAGGATCCTGGTAAATTAAATGAATTTAAACAAGATGTAAAAAACATAGGTTTTTCTAATATTAATAGTCAGTCAGTTCAAAGTGTAGCTGGTAATAGCTTAATTGTTTATGACAATATATACATTGAAAATGCATCAAATATACTAGATGCACTTCAAATGTATAGATTATTTGAAATACCATTTATTATTTTAATGTTTGTATTATATGTTTTGGTTATTTTTCTATTGATAAAAAATAAGCAGTTAGAGATGGCAATATCACTATCATTGGGACAAAGTAAAAAAGCAGTAAATTTCAATTTGTTTTTAGAAATAGAAATATTAAGTATTTTAGGATGTCTATTGGGTGTATTAGCGTTAGTTTTGATAACAGATATTGAAATATTTAGTTTATTGATGATATTTTTTGGTTTTCTTATCTTATCTATTTTAGGAATTATGTTGGTAATTAAATTATTAATGAATTTTGATATTATGCAATTACTTAGTAAAACAGATTAGGAGGAAAATGATGGAATTATTAGAAACAAAAAATGTTAGTTATACATATCAAGGGAAATATCAAAAAGTAGAAGCTCTTAAAAACATTAATTGCCATTTTGAAAAAGGAAAATTATATGCAATTATTGGACAATCAGGAAGTGGGAAAACAACATTATTATCAATTTTAGCTGGATTTTGTAAACCTACTAGTGGTGAAGTATATGTTGATGGTAAACTTCTAGAAAAAAAGGATTTAGAATCTCATCGTCGTGATAATATTTCAATGATATTCCAATCTTTTCATCTTTTTCCGCTTTTGACAGTACTCGAAAATGTAATGTATCCAATGCAGATTATTAAAGAACCAAAAGATATTATTGAAAATAAGGCAAAAGAATTATTAGAAAAGGTTGGGATCCCAGCAACATATTATAAAAAATTACCAGCTATGTTAAGCGGTGGTGAACAGCAAAGAGTAGCTATTGCTAGAGCGTTAGCATCAAAAGCAAATTTTATTCTTGGAGATGAACCAACAGGAAATTTAGATAGTATAAATGGAACCAAAATTATCGAATTGTTTGAAAAGTTAGTAAATCAAGATTATTGTGTTATTATTGTTACTCATGATTTAAGTATTGCCGCTAAAGCTGATGTTGTTTATCAGATGAAGGATGGTAATATTGAATTGAAAAAATGATTAATTTATTGTTATGGAGAGAAAAACAATGATAAATAGTATAAAACAAATGAGTAGAGCACCATTAAAATTAATAGCACTATTTTTTATGATTATTATTAGTGCCGTATTATTAGTAGTGGGAAGTACGATGTTGATTAATTCAAACAAGCAGTTAAATGACATAGAAAAATCATGTATAACTTTAGCGACAGTTCAACAAAATGAAGATGCTATTGAAGTCAGTTCTACTTTTGATGGGGCTAGCAAAACTTATCGCAATTATAAATATCCAATATATGATGCAATCATTCCAACCGATATTTTAAAATTTGATAGTGCTAATTATTTATTGGAACCTGAAAAAAGACCTTTCTATGGTGCATATATGGAGGAATATAATACTTCTAGAAATTCAACATTTTCAGATGATTATACTGTTATTGAATTTACACCGGTAACTAATTGTGTCCCAGATCATCCTGTTGATGTTGAAGTTACAAACGTATTAAGTGGAGAATTGGAAGTTGGCTCTATAATATCATTTTGCGATCACTATAATGATAATCCACAATCCTTACAAGTTCAAAAAACTTATATAGCAACTGTTTTAATGAAAGATAATAATCATGATGATAGCGGTGGGATTGAATGGGCTGCATATGATTTTGCACCATTTACTACTCAACATGATAAAAATGGTAATTTGGTAGCTAGTGATATTACTACTGTTACTGCTTCAATCGAAGAAGTAAATGAGACTTTTATAAATTCAAACAGAAAAGAAAAATGGCAAAATATGTGTACTAGTTTTAAAATGCTTGATAAAACAATTCCTGTTTTGCCAACTAATAATTTAGATCTGTTACCAACTTTTCATTTAAAACAATCTAGTATTGTTGATGGAAGAAAAATATCTAAAAAAGAGTTTGATAATGGAGAAAAAGTATGTATTGTTTCTAAAGATTTTGCAACAGCAAATAACTTGAAAATTGGTGATGAAATAGAAATGCCTTTATATTTTGCTAATTATAATGAATCACCAGGTATTTTGTTTGGACATGATTCTAGATTGAATTTTTCTTTGTTAAATGCTAATGGTGATATATATCCCGTTTTTTCTAACCATAAATATAAAATTGTTGGAATATATTACACTACAAAAGTGACTTCAATAAATGATACTACCGAAATGGGATATGACCAGATTATTATTCCTAGTAAATCAGTAAAAGAATCTGATAAAAATAATATTGCTGATTATGGTGTAATGTCTAATGAAACGACATCATTTATAATACCAAATGGAACTATTGAAGAATATCAGAATAATTTTTCTAAATTAGACAAAAGTAGTCTATTAAAAATTACATTTGATGATATGGGTTATACTCAAATGAAACATAATCTTGAAAATGCTAAAGAAAGTGCTTATATATTGTGTGCTGCCGGTATTATAGTAACAATGATAATTATTTTAATGGTATTATATTTTTATGTAATTAAACAAAAAAGGCAGATAGCAATTTTAAGGGCTTTAGGTACTAGTAAACGACAATGTTATCTTTTTATACTAAGCGGATTAGTTTTATGGGTTATAATGGGTTCTATTATTGGTAGTGCTATTGGATTTGGCTTAGCGACAACTAATGATTCATATCAAAACAATAGTTATTTTAGTTATGAATATAGTTTGCTAAATTATGATGAAGATAACGAAAATGAAATAATAAAACCAGGAGATGATTTACAGCTTTCTCTTGTCAAAATATCAATTTTAACACCTGTTATTCTTACTGGATCTATTTTATTTGTTTGCTTAATTGCAACAAATAAATATCTAAAAGAAGATGTCATGCAATTGTTATTAGAAAATGAAGTAAAATGATAAATCTAAAAATTATGTGTCACAAATTTTAATACTTTAAACAATTAGATGCTATAATAAAGATTATTTTAAAATATTTGTCACTTTATTTTGCAGGATATTTTGGGATTGTCTATATATTTAATTTTATCTTTTTATCTGTTTACGTATGATTGTTTTTCGAGTATGATTTAATTGATCATTTATTAAGCGAATTACATGGAAATGATCAATCAGCAAGGTCGAGTTAGGAAAATATGTTTTTAGCAATGGTTTGAATACAAAGCTTATAACAGTACATATATACTCGACCTTTTATGTATTCAATAATATCTATATGCATGTTTATAATTTGTTATCTTAAATCAGTTTATCCACTCCTTTTCAGTTAATTCATAACATGTATTTGTATTTATTAAGATGACTTCGCAGTTGTTGACAAGTAAACTTGTCAATGGTATATTTATATTGACAATAAAACTTGTCATATAAGGAGGATGTATCAATGAATAAAGAAGAAATATTAGCAAGAAGCAGAAACGAAAGAATAGATGAAGGTGTTATTGAAGCTGAAAACAGAGGGAGAAAATTGGGGTATTTTATTTTTAGTGTTGTGTGTATATTTATACTCATTTTTAATTTCATAAATGGGCAAAAGAGTTATGAAATCATGGCAGTAATTTTTGCGTTTTTAGGTGCAGAATCTTATATTAAATACTTATTTACTAAGCAAAAGGCATTCTTGATTTCTGCGATTGCAGGAGCTGTTGCCACTATTGCTTTTTTAGCTAATCATGTTTTATTAGTGTTGAGGTAAATTTGGATGAAAGAAAGTTTAATATTAAAAAACAACTTAAAGGAAGCACGTTTAAAACACAAATTATCGCAAGAAGCATTAGCTAATCTTGTTGGAGTATCAAGAAATACAATTAGTTCAATCGAAACTGGTCAATTTAATCCAACTGCTAAGTTAGCACTGATTTTGTGTATAGCATTAGATATGAAGTTTGAAGAATTGTTTTATTTCGAGGATTAAAAATATGTTGAAACAACAAAAGACAAGAAACTTTTAGTAAATCAGAAATATTGGTTAATACTTGATGGCAAGTTTATTAGCGTAATTGAAGATAAGCAACATAAACAGTATTATGTAAATAACAAATATATTGAAAGATCCTAGGGCTTGTGCTCTAGGATTTTTATGTAGAAAAGTTCAATAAATACAATAAATTTTACTGCCATTTTACTGCCATGACCAATTTTAAATAAAAAAACCGCACTAGAATGCGGTGTTTGTTACATATGGCGCCCCCGATAGGAGTCGAACCTACGCAAAACATGCCTTAGGAGTTCTCTGTGAACTGTGGTAACTGGTACTTCGATTATCCTTTTAGGAGCGTTTAATACCGTAAATCAAAGCAAAAGTCTTTGTTCATTTTAGAAGCTAATACTCGTAAGTGTACCACCATACACCGCAGAGTGTTAGCAGGCTGTTAGCAAAATGAACCTGTCTACTGCTATGATTCACAAATAACTACATATAAATATAAATCATTTATCACTAGAAATCAAGATACTCGTATGACTTGGACGTTCAGAAATGAGCGTCCTTTTTATATTTAAAATGAAAGGAGCATTTAATAATTATGAAAAAGATTATAAAACGATTGCTTACAGGTGTACTTACCCTTGCAACCGTATTTACCGCATTACCTGTCACACAAGTTCATGCTGCGGATTCCGTCTATACCACTACGGACGGTAAAGCAGGAACAATCGTCAAGGTTGACAATAGCGGTACAGAGATTAAGAGCTTTGAAGAAAGCATAATGACCGCTGACGGTCAGACTGCCTATTGTGTAGATATTAACACCAACTTTGAATCGGGATATAAAAACCGTGTTGACGCTAAAGACAGAATGAGTGACGACCAAATATCAGATGTGGCGTTGAATCTGGAATACGTCAAACAGTATTCCAAAACACACAGTCTTTCCAGCAAGCAAGTCTATCTGTTGGAACAATGCGTTGTCTGGCGTAGATTGAGCGTTCATTTAGGTTGGGGTTACAACAATGTACGAGCTGCCTATGACGAAGTATCAGAAAAAATCCAGTCAGAAGTCTATGAGAACGCAAAGGCTTTCGCAAAAGCGAATAAAGACCGTTACGACTGTGGCGGTTATATTTATGTCGGTGAGGGGCAGGATTTAGGACAGTTCTGGGCGAAGCTGGCTGTCGGTGATGGCAAGATTCAGAAATCGTCCAGTAATACAGCGGTTACAAAGTCTAATGACTGCTATTCCTTATCTGGTGCAACTTATACTGTCTATTCTGATAAAGGCTGCACGAAGTCTGTTGCCACACTTACGACAGATGGCAACGGGAACACGGACACTGTGGAGTTGAGGGCAGCGACATACTATGTAAAGGAAACGGAAGCTCCAAAAGGATTCCAGTTAGATAAGAACGTCTACACCCTTACGGTCAAGGCTGGTGAAACCACTACATTGAAAGTCAGTGATACACCAAAAGTCACTGATACTTTGGTGGAGCTTTTCAAGATTGATATGGAAACGGGAAAATCCACCGCACAGGGTAACGCTTCTTTGGAGGGTGCAGAGTTCGTCTGGAAGTATTATGACGGATATTACACAAAAGATAATCTTCCAGCAGAAGCAACACGCACATGGACGACAAAGACAATCGCTGAAAAAGACAGTAATAACGAAGTCCATTACATCACACGTTTAGCTGACGCTTACAAAATATCGGGTGACAGTTTCTACACACAAAACGGTACTGTCTGCCTGCCGCTTGGTACTATCACTGTGGAAGAAAAAGCTGCTCCAAACGGGTACTTGTTAGAGGGTGCATATATGCAGGCTAACGGAAGTTCGGAACAGATAAAAGGTGTCTATGTGGCACAGATTACAGAAGATGGTGAGCTTGCAGCATTAAGCGGCAGCAACCAGTATTCCGTATCAGACAAGGTGATTCGTGGCGGTGTGAAAATCCAGAAGCGTGACCTTGAAACGAAAGATACAAAACCACAAGGCGGTGCAACATTGAAAGATACTGCCTTTGAAATTATTTCCCTAAATGATAACCCTGTTTTGGTAGATGGCAAGCTATATAACAAAAATGAAGTTGTCAAGACAATCCATACAGGCGTTGACGGTATCGCTGCGACTGCCGCAGACACACTTCCTTACGGTCACTATAAGATTTCGGAATCTAAAAGTCCGACAGGCTACTTGACTACTGGTGCGACAGACCGTGAGTTTGACATTGTGAATGATGGTGAAATCGTTGACTTAACAGACGAAGCACATTCTGTTTACAATCAGATTATTCGTGGTGATTTGGAGGGTGTGAAAATCGGTGATGGCACTCACAAGCGACTTGCGAATGTTCCATTCAGAATCACCAGCAAGACGACTGGTGAAAGCCACATCATTGTGACTGACGCAAACGGTCAATTCTCCACTTCTTCTGAATGGGTATCGCATAAACAGAACACAAACGCAGGTAAATCCAGTGAGGACGGTATCTGGTTTGGTACTTCCACACCAGACGACAGCAAAGGTGCATTGCTTTATGACACTTACACAATCGAAGAATTACGCTGTGATTCCAACAAAGGAATGACACTGATTCCTGCCTTTGATGTGGTGGTTTCCAGAAATAAAACAGTCATTAACTTAGGCACTTTGACAGACGATTACGAACCAGAAATCTCTATCCATACTACCGCTGCCGACAAGGTGACAGGTGAAAAGTCAATCGTTGCTGGTAAGAGCGTGACTATCGTTGATACGGTCACTTTAGATGGATTGAAGAAAGGAACGAAGTATCAGCTCAAAGGCTGGCAGATGGTGAAATCTGAAAATGCAAAGCTTCTTGTTGACGGGAAACCAGTGGAAAGTGATTACTCATTTACTGCAAAGGATTCCAAAATGGAAGTTGAGGTTTCCTATACATTCAATGCCAGTGCTTTAGGTGGCAAAGACCTTGTGACATTTGAGGAATTATACGACCTTTCCAATCCAGACGAGCCTGTCAAGGTGGCTGAACATAAGGACATTGAGGACGACGGGCAGACCGTGACAATCAAAGAACGAGTGATTACGGTTCATACCACAGCTACCGACAAAGCAACAGGTGAAAAGATGATTGTTGCTGGTAAAGATGTGACTATCATTGATACGGTCACTTTAGATGGCTTGGAAAAAGGCACAAAATATCAGCTCAAAGGCTGGGAAATGGTGAAGTCTGAAAATGCAGAGCTTCTTGTAAATGGTGAGCGTGTAGAAAACGACCTTGCTTTTACCGCTACTGATACAAAGATGGAAGTTCAGATTGAGTTTACATTCAATGCCAGCAAACTTGCAGGTAAGGAGCTTGTCACATTTGAAGAATTGTACGACGTAACAAATCCAGACGAGCCTACGAAAGTGGCTGAACATAAGGACATTGAGGACGACGGGCAGACTGTGACAATCACAGAGCGTATCATCACTATGCATACAACCGCTGCCGACAAGGCAACAGGGAAAAAGACAATCGAAGCTGGTAAAAATGTGACTATCGTTGATACCGTTACTTTAGATGGTCTTGAAAAAGGTGTGAAATATACCCTTAAAGGTTGGGAAATGGTGAAGTCTGAAAATGCAGAACTTATCGTGAACGGTAAGCGTGTGGAAAATGACCTTACTTTTACCGCTACCGATACGAAGATGGAAGTTCAGATTGAATTTACATTTAATGCCAGTGGGCTTGCAGGTAAAGAGCTTGTTACATTTGAGGAATTATACGACATGACAAATCCAGACGAACCTATCAAGGTGGCTGAACATAAGGACATCAAAGATGACGGGCAGACGGTGACAATCAAAGAAAAACCAGAATCCCCTACTACACCAGATGAGCCTAGCACACCAACAAAAACAGGCACATCACCAAAGACGGGTGACAATACACCATTTGTCGCATTATTCGCTATGATGGGGATTTCCGCTGCTGGTCTTATCTTCGCAGGATATAAGAGATTTCGCAGAGTAAAGAAGTCTAAATAATACGGGAGGTCACGGTACATGAAAACGCCCCGTTCACCGCCCTATCATAAGAAAGTCAGTCTGTGGCTGACAATAAACCGAACTTCTGCTTGATGAACATTTATCTTTCTGAATGGGAATTGTCAAGGGTGCAAAGCACAAAGCAACGCCCTTGATGATTCACAGGCAGACAGATATTATCCAGACAGCAGAATAACATTATCAATCATTAAAAATATAGAAAGAAAAGAGGTAAATACATTTATGGAATTAAAACACGTTATCCCGAACATGGAAAAAACATTCGGAAATTTGGAGTTTGCAGGTGAGAATAAAGTGGAACAGCGTAGGATCAACGGACGTATGACGGTAGTTTCCCGTAGCTTTAACCTTTATTCGGACGTACAGAGGGCAGATGATATTATCGTGGTACTGCCTGCGTCTGCTGGTGAGAAAAATTTTGAGTCGGAGGAAAAGGTCAAACTTATCAATCCGAAAATCACCGCAGAGGGTTACAAAATCGGCACAAGAGGATTCACAAACTATATCCTGTCAGCAGACGATATGGTGAAAGCATAAGGAGGTAGAAAGATTATGAGATTAGCAAACGGAATCATTATTGATAAGGAAAAGACATTCGGAGTATTGAAGTTCTCGGCGTTGCGTCGTGAGGTACATATGCAGAATGAGGACGGTACGGTTTCTGAAGAAATCAAGGAACGTACCTACGACTTGAAGTGTAAGGAACAGGGACGCATGATACAGGTAAGTATTCCTGCCACTGTTCCGTTAAAGGAGTTTGACTACAACGCAGAGGTGGAAATCATCAACCCTGTGGCTGATACGGTGGCAACTGCTACGTTTCAAGGGGCAGACGTTGACTGGTACATCAAGGCAGATGATATTGTTTTGAAGAATAAAATAAATATCTCTAATCGTTCAACACAGAATCAAACACAAAAGTAATTCTAGTTCCATAATTGTAACAGCATATAAGTAGTGGTATAATCTTTTGCATGAGATAATGAAAGGAATAAATTATGAATAGTATTATTTTTAAATTGAAAGATACAGATAATAAAGAATATAGAGTTGACGGAAATAGTGAATCCTCCAATTTAATTATTAACGACAATTTTATATTAAATATATGCTCACAAGTGGGTATTGAAAATCTTAAACATCTTTCGCTTACACTTGGTGCAAATAACATGGCTCTGCTTATTAAAGATTATACTTTGACTGATACTGTATATATTGAAGGTTTCTATGACGTGAAATCCAATATTAGTATTTTCCAAACAAGAGCTACTAATATTCATATGACAGGACAAACAATACAACATATGCAAATTGATTGTAAAAGTATACTCTTAGCTGAATGCAATATAGAGAAACTGGATATTGGTGCACATGAACAACACAAGCGAATGATGAACAACCAAAGAGATAATATTTACAAAATGGATAAAGTAGATTTACGCAATGTATCTATTGGCAATTTAGAAATTTATGCGGAGTGTAACGATATTAACATACAAGGAAGTAGAATAGAAGAATTAAATAATAATGGAAACATGTTCAAAGAATTTACTTCTACAGTGTCCTGTTTACATTTATGGCAAAATACTAATATTGGGAAATTGACCATTTCTAATAAAATCAAAAAATTTAGAATAGAAGATTCTTCTATTGGGAGGTTGATGGCTCGTGCAAAATTATTAATAGATGAGCTAGAAGTTAAAGATTCCATTATTGAAAATTGTTATGGATTTAAAGAAAAGCACTTTGGAACTCCCAAATATGAAAGTTGGCAATGGATTGGGAAATCGGCAGAAAATTCAAAAGATTTACGCAAGAGGTCAGAAGCAAATTACCAAATGGCAAAGCTTCTTTATCAAACAGAAAAAAAGGGAGATAAATTTGTGAGTGGCATATTTGATTTTTGTACAGGTTATGGATATAAGCCACTTAGAATTATTAGAGCTTCTGGTTTGGTGATATTACTAAACACGATTCTTCTTACACTCATTAAAATTGTATCTATACTAAGCATTAGCTCCATTCCTCTAAATACCACAACTTTTTATAAAGGAATAAACGTGGTTTGGAAAAATTGTCTTATATCTTTTGCCGCTTTAGCAGGACAAAACCATTTTGTTATGATGGACGGATTACCATACTGGTTATCCGTAATAGAATATTTGTTGGGTGTAATTTTATTTGCAATGTTTGTGAATGGACTATATGTAAGATATAAGGAATAATATTTTAGCAGTAAATTCTACGGGGTTTGCTGCTTTTTTCATGGAAAGGAGAATTTTATATGCCACAATTCAATAAACGTGGGAATCGTATTCGAGCCAGCGACAAATCGCTGGTTTTTCGTTTCTCGGCTGGTTCGCTGCTCCTGCTGTTCCTTGTGGTGGTATTGCTGCTGAACCTAAAGACAATCCTAACAACGGACTGGAAATCGGTTAGTTTTCTGAAAGATGGCAGCGTCCATTTTTCGGTCACGCCATATATGATAGTGACGGTCATAGTGTCAGCTCTGGTCTGTGCGATTGCTGCCCTTTTATACCAAAGATTCCAGTATGACAGGGTGAAACAGCTCTTTCACCGTCAAAAGCTGGCAAAGATGATACTTGAAAATGGCTGGTATGAATCGGAAACTACACAGGACAGTGGATTTTTTAAGGATTTACCAGTGACCAACAAAAAAGAGAAAATCACCTATTTTCCAAAGCTGTATTACCGTATGGATAACGGACTATTGTATATCCGTACAGAAATCACGCTGGGGAAATATCAAGACCAGCTCCTACACTTGGAAAAGAAGCTGGAAACAGGCTTGTACTGTGAGCTGGTATCAAAAGAGCTGCATGATTCTTATGTGGAGTATGTCTTACTCTATGATACGATTGCAAACCGTATCACCATTGACGAGGTACAGGCTGAAAATGGCAGCCTCCGTCTGATGAAGAATGTCTGGTGGGAGTATGACAAGCTCCCTCATATGCTGATTGCTGGCGGTACGGGTGGCGGTAAAACTTACTTTATCCTCACTATCATTGAAGCTCTGCTCCGCTGCAATGCGGTTATGTATGTGTTAGACCCAAAGAACGCCGACCTTGCGGATTTATCCGTTGTCATGCCAGAAGTCTATTACAAAAAGGAAGATATAACCGCCTGTATTGATAAATTCTATGACGGTATGATGGCACGAAGTGAAGCTATGAAGCTCATGGAAAATTATAAGACAGGTGAAAACTATGCCTATCTCGGTCTTGCTCCACATTTTCTCATATTTGATGAATATGTGGCGTTTATGGAAATGCTGACGACAAAGGAAAACGCTGCTGTGCTGAATAAGCTCAAACAGATAGTCATGCTCGGACGACAGGCAGGTTACTTTCTTATCCTTGCCTGTCAGCGTCCAGACGCAAAATATCTCGGTGATGGAATCCGTGACCAGTTCAACTTCCGTGTCGCACTGGGGCGTATGTCAGAGCTTGGCTATTCCATGATGTTTGGTGAGGTAGACAAGGACTTTTTTCTGAAACAGATCAAAGGACGTGGCTACGTCGATACGGGAACGAGTGTCATATCAGAGTTTTACACTCCCCTTGTACCAAAAGGACACGATTTCCTAAGAGAAATAGGAAGATTGTCACAAAACAGGCAGGACGGACAGGCGGCGTGCGAAGCGGAAGCCGCAGGTACGGACTAGCCTGTATTGGTGTGGCTTGCCACACCAACCATTCGCCCCCGTTATCTAACAGGGGGGCACAAATTATCTGGAAACAGTCAATCAAATATCGGAAAGACCGCTAAAACAGTGGACTTTTCAAACATTCAAGGGAGTGTGACAAAATCGGGAAATGTCACATTCCTTTTTCGATTGGAGGGATTTTTACTGAATGATACCGATTGGATAAATGATTTTAAGGAAAAACGGACGCAGTACGGCGTTTCCCAGAATCAGCTTGCGGTCATGGCTGGTGTCAGCCGAGAGTATGTCAGCAGGCTTGAATCTGGAAAAGTAGCCTTGACGGAAGAAATCAAGGTGAAATTCACGGACGCTCTGGAGCGATTGAATCCAGACAATCCGCTGGAAATGGTCTTGGATTACGTCAGAATCCGATTTCCCACACAGGACGTAAAACACGTTGTTGAGGATATTCTCAAATTGAGGTTTGATGTGATGATACATGAGGATTTCGGATTCTACTCCTATGCGGAACATTATGTCTTGGGTGATGTGTTCGTGCTGACTTCACCCGATAAGGAAAAAGGCACATTGTTAGAGCTGAAAGGCAAAGGCTGTCGGCAGATGGAAAGCTACCTGCTGGCACAGCATAGGAGCTGGTATGACTTTCTCATGGACGCTCTGATAGAGGGAGGTGTGATGAAACGTCTTGACCTTGCCATCAACGATATGGCAGGAATCTTGGATATTCCAGAGCTGACAGAGAAATGCAACCATGAAGAATGTATTTCCGTATTCCGCAGTTTCAAGTCTTACCGTTCTGGTGAACTTGTCAGAAGTCAGGAACAGGATAAATACGGTATGGGAAATACATTGTATATCGGTTCGCTCAAATCGGAAGTCTATTTCTGTATCTACGAAAAGGACTATGAACAGTATGTCAAATACGATATTCCTATTGAAGATACGAAAATCAAGAACCGTTTTGAGATAAGGCTAAAGAATGAGCGAGCCTATTATGCGGTACGTGACCTGCTGACCTACCATGACGCAGAGCGTACCGCTTTTGATATTATCAATCGCTATATGCGATTTGCTGACAGGGAGGTGGAGAAACGACGCAGCGAATGGAAAACCAATGAGAAATGGGCGTACTTTATCGGTTCTGATCGTGGGCGTTTGAAACTGACGACCAAACCAGAACCGTACACGCTCACAAGGACGCTGAACTGGATAAGCAGACAGGTAGCTCCCACATGGAAAGTCTTACAGCAGATAGACAGTACCAACGGTACAAGTTATCTCAAAGATATTTTAGACCATGCGAAGCTCACCGAGCGTCATAAGAAACTGATTGAACAGCAGACGACTTCCACAGAGGAAGTCATTACAGAAACGGAGGAATGACAACATGAAACATATCTTATTTGACTTCTTCCTGTTCTCACTTGGGGCAGGATTCGGAGTAGTTACTATGTGTCTTATGCAGGCAGCAAAAGCCGCAGACAGAGAAATTGAAATGATGGAAAGGAGAAAGAGATAATGAATTTCGGGCAGAACTTATACAACTGGTTTTTATCTAACGCACAGAGCTTGGTGCTTATGGCAATCGCTGTTATCGGGGTGTATCTTGGTTTCAAGCGTGAGTTTTCCAAACTTATCGGCTTTCTGGTGATTGCCTTAATCGCTGTCGGCTTGGTATTCAATGCCGCTGGCGTAAAAGACGTACTGTTGCAGTTATTCAATAAGATTATCGGAGCGTAAAATTATTGTATTGCTTATATCTTAATGCTATAATTCTAATACAAAAAATCATTATTACGGAGGGAATATGGAAACTATAATTTATATCATATCAATCTCATTGCAATTAGCAGGAGCATTACTGTTAATGATATTTGTTCTTTCTACAAAACGTGAAAAGGTTATTCAGCGTTTTGCTGGAAATGGGATAATTGCAAGAGACAACAATACAAACGAGATTTTGTATAATGAAAAAGCATTTAAGGATTCTTTTAAAAACGCATATCTCAATAAATGTTCCTTTGCATTTATAGCATTGGGATATTTTATGGGTGTGTTCGGAGCAATTAACTATAATAAAGCTTTGGTTGGTATATTGATTGTTTTATGTACAGGTTTAATTATGGGAGCTACATATTTAATCGTCAATCAAATTGTCTCTCATTCTAAGGTTATAAACAAAAAAATAACTAATGAAGAATTAAGTTTAGCTGGTGTAGAACCAGACATAGAAGATATTCCTAACGACGAAATAGCCAAACTTTTTGAGTAAAAGAATAATGTGTAAAAGCAGTAACTTTTAATGGTTTACTGCTTTTTTCATGCAAATTTTTAAGATTGGAGGACAACATGAAAACAGATATTTTTGAGGATATGAAAGACCGTATCGGCTGCCATGTTTCTGACCTGCCCTACCGTAAACGTGAGGTATGGGAGGAAATCAAACGACAGCTACCGCTTACATATCCGAAAGAACAGTTAGAAAAATTCTCTCATTATGTGTTCGGTGTAGATTATGCTGTTATAATGGGAATACTGGAAATGAGGAAAGGAAGTGATAAGCCTTGCAGGAAATGCGAATCTACCTTTTAAACAATACAAAACCTTACCATGACGAGGACGACGGTTACTCTGGTGACTGGTTTAGCTGCCCTGTGGACTTTGAGGAAGTCAAAGAAAAACTCGGTGTGGAACATGAGGAACAGATTGAGATTGCAGACTATGAGCTGCCCTTTGATGTACACAGCGATATGCCACTTTGGGAAATCAACGCCAACTGCTACATGATTCTTGAATTGGAGGGTACGCCTATTGGCAATGAAATGAAAGCCATTCAGCAGAAATGGTTTGCCAGCTTTGATGAATTTATCGACCACAAGGACGAGATACGTTACTATGATGTGGGGGACGGTGCGGCACTGGCAGAATACCTTATTCGTGAGGAATCCGTTTTCGGTGAGATTCCCCACGAACTTTTAAAACATATCGACTACCATTCCTACGGAAGTGAACTGGAAATGGACGACAGATACCTTTTTACAACAAGCGGCGTATTCCGTTATCAGTAAAGGGGTGATGTAATATAGAAGAAATGCGAGTTTATATCGCCAATCTTGGAAAATATAACGAGGGTGAGCTTGTAGGTGCGTGGTTCACTCCGCCTGTCGATTATGACGAAATGGCAGAACGTATCGGCTTGAATGAGCGATACGAAGAATACGCTATCCATGATTACGAGCTGCCCTTTGAGATTGACGAATACACACCAATAGAGGAAGTCAACCGCCTTTGTGAAATGGTGGAGGACTTACCAGAGGATATACAGGACGAACTTTCAGAGCTGCTCTGCTATTACAGCAGTTTGGAAGAATTGTGCGAACACGCAGACGATATTATCCATTATCCCGATTGTGACGATATGACAGACGTTGCCTATTACTTCATAGATGAATGTCAAAGTCTGGGTGAGATACCAGACAGGATAAGAAGCTACATAGACTATGAAGCCTACGGGCGTGACCTTGATTTAGAGGGACGTTTTGTCGTCACCAATCATGGCGTGTTTGAATGTCCGTACTGACAATTACAACTGAATATTTTATCATCAGCCAGTGAAATGACACTGGTATTTTTTATGCAGCAGCCTTGAAATACAGGCTGCTGTTTCCATTTTAGAAAAGAAAGGAGCTGTGAAAATTGAAGAAAATCAAAAGCTATACAAGCATATGGAGCGTGGAGAAAGTCATTTATGCAATCAACGACTTTCAGCTCCCGTTCCCTCTCACGTTCAGTCAGATGGCTTGGTTTGTGGTATCGCTGTTCGTGGTGATTCTCTTTGGGGAGCTGCCGCCCTTTAACATGATTGACGGTGCGTTCCTCAAATACTTTGGAATCCCTGTGGCGTTTACATGGTTCGTATCGCAAAAGACCTTTGACGGAAAGAAACCTTTCGGATTCTTGAAATCGGCTGTCACCTTTGCCTTACGTCCCAAAGTGACCTATGCAGGAAAAGCCATCAAGCTGAAACATGAAAAATTCAATCCCGTTATTACAGCAGTTAGGAGTGTGATGTATGTTCCCGATTAAATATATAGAAAACAATCTGGTGTTCAACCATGACGGTGAATGTTTCGCCTACTATGAGCTGACACCCTACAATTATTCGTTCCTGTCACCAGAGGAAAAGTACATGGTACATGACAGTTTCCGTCAGCTTATTGCACAGAACCGTGACGGAAAAATCCATGCCTTACAGATTGCCACAGAGGACAGTCTGCGTGCCATGCAGGAGCGTTCCAAAAAAGGAATCACAGGCAGGTTAAAAGAAATCGCCTGTAAAAAGGTAGACGAACAGACCGAAGCGTTAATTGAGATGATTGGGGAAAATCAGATTGACTACCGCTTTTTTCTTGGTTTCAAGCTGTTAGTCAATGAGGAAGAAATCAACCTAAAGAGCATGAAGAAATCAGCAGCCATGACCTTTACCGATTTTATCTATGAGGTCAATCACAAGCTCATGGGTGACTTTGTTTCCATGAGTAATGATGAAATCAACCGTTTTATGAAGATGGAAAAGCTCTTGGAAAGTAAAATCTCACGCCGCTTTCAGTTCCGCAGGCTTAATAAGAACGACTTCGGGTATCTCTTGGAACACATCTACGGGAATACGGGCATTGCGTACAGTGATTACCGTTACGATTTACCCGTCAAGAAGCTAAAGCGTGAAACGCTGGTGAAGCGATATGACCTTATCCGTCCTACTCGCTGCATGATAGAAGAAAACCAGCGATACCTAAAGATAGAGCGTGAAGATCAGACAACGTATGTTGCCTACTTCACGATTAACAATATCGTGGGTGAGCTGGACTTTCCATCTTCGGAAATCTTCTACTACCAACAGCAGCAATTCACATTCCCTGTTTCCACTTCCATGAATGTAGAGATTGTAACAAATAAGAAAGCCTTAACCACTGTCCGTAACAAGAAAAAGGAATTAAAAGACTTGGATAACCACGCTTGGGAATCCAACAACGAAACGGGAAACAACGTCATAGAAGCTCTGGATTCAGTTAATGAGCTGGAAATGAATCTCGACCAGTCAAAGGAATCCATGTACAAGCTGTCTTACGTTATCCGTGTGGCGGCTGATTCATTGGACGAATTGAAGCGACGCTGTGATGAAGTCAAGGACTTCTACGACGATTTGAACGTGAAGCTGGTTCGTCCATTTGGTGATATGTTAGGACTTCACGGTGAATTTATTCCAGCAAGCAAGCGTTACATCAACGATTATATCCAGTATGTCACTTCTGACTTTCTCGCTGGTCTTGGGTTCGGTGCGACACAGCAGCTTGGGGAAACGGACGGTATCTATATTGGCTATAACCTTGACACAGGAAAGAATGTGTACTTAAAGCCTAGCCTTGCGGCACAGGGCGTTAAGGGTTCGGTGACTAATGCGTTGGCTGCCGCCTTTCTTGGTTCGCTCGGTGGTGGCAAGTCATTCTGTAACAACCTTATTATCTATTATGCGGTGCTGTTTGGAGGAAAAGCAGTCATTGTAGACCCGAAATCAGAGCGTGGCAACTGGCAGGAAACACTACCCGATATTGCACATGAAATCAAGATAGTCAACCTTACCAGTGAGGATAAGAACAAAGGACTTCTTGACCCGTATGTGATTATGAAGCGTACAAAGGACGCTGAAAGTCTGGCTATCGACATACTCACTTTTTTAACTGGTATCAGCAGTCGTGACGGTGAGAAGTTCCCTGTCCTGCGTCGTGCAATCCGTTCCGTGACACAGAGTAAGCAGCGTGGACTATTCCGTGTCATTGATGAATTAAGAAAAGACGGTTCATCAGTGGCAGAGAATATTGCAGACCATATCGAAAGCATGACGGACTATGACTTTGCACATCTTCTGTTCTCGGACGGTGATGTAAAGCAGTCCATCAGTTTAGACCGACAACTTAATATCATACAGGTGGCAGACCTTGTACTGCCAGACAAGGACACAAAGTTTGAAGAATACACCACAATGGAGCTACTTTCTGTGGCAATGCTTATCGTTATCAGTACCTTTGCCTTAGACTTTATCCATTCGGACAGAAGTATTTTCAAGATGGTGGACTTGGACGAAGCGTGGACGTTTTTACAGGTGGCACAGGGAAAAGCACTCTCAAATAAATTGATTCGTGCTGGACGTTCCATGAACGCCGCTGTCTACTTTGTCACACAAAACTCTGGTGATGTAGACGACGAAAAGATGAAGAACAATATCGGTCTGAAATTTGCCTTTAGAAGCACAGATATAAAGGAAATCAAGAATACCCTTGAATTTTTCGGTGTGGATAAGGAGGACGAGGGAAACCAGAAGCGACTTAGGGATTTGGAAAACGGGCAATGCCTGTTTCAAGATTTATACGGGCGTGTGGGTGTTATCCAGATACACCCTGTATTTTCAGACTTATTCCATGCCTTTGATACCAGACCGCCAGTGCAGACGGAAGAATCGAGGTGAAGTCTATGCGTAAACGAAAAATCCTAAGATTCTTCGGTATCGCTCTGCTGGTGGTTCTTGGTGTGCTGGTATTCCTGTCAATCACAGGTACGGTGGCTCATGCGGCTGGTCTGGTAGACAATACGGTGAGTGACGCTAACGCCTATTCAAAATATCCGCTGGAAAACTACCAGTTGGACTTCTATGTGGATTCAAGCTGGGACTGGTTGCCCTGGAACTGGCTGGACGGTATCGGAAAAAGTATTCAGTACGGACTATATGCTATCACAAACTTTGTCTGGACGGTGAGCTTATACATTTCCAATGCGACGGGATATGTGGTACAGGAAGCCTACAAGCTGGACTTTATCTCGGATACCGCAAGCTCTATCGGAAAGAACATTCAGACGCTTGCAGGTGTCACTTCCAGCGGTTTTTCCAGTGAGGGGTTTTATGTGGGATTCCTGCTTATCCTTATTCTGGTAATGGGTATCTATGTCGCTTACACAGGACTTATCAAGAGGGAAACGACAAAAGCGGTTCATGCGGTAATCAATTTTCTTGTAGTCTTTATCCTGTCAGCGTCCTTTATTGCCTACGCTCCAAACTATATCAGTAAAATCAATGACTTTTCCGCTGATATAAGCAGTTCGGCGTTATCGCTTGGCACAAAGATTGTGCTGCCCGATTCCAACAGCAAAGGAAAAGACAGCGTGGATTTGATAAGGGACAGCCTGTTTTCCATACAGGTGAAACAACCGTGGCTACTCTTGCAGTATGGGGAATCCGATATAGAAACACTGGGTTCTGACCGTGTGGAAAGCCTGTTATCGGCAAGTCCAGATACGGACGACAGAGAGGACGTTGTGGTTGAGGAAATCGAAGATAAGGACAATGACAACCTAAGTGTTACAAAGACCATGACCCGTTTAGGTATGGTGGTATTTTTGTTTATCTTTAATATCGGCATATCGGCTTTCGTGTTCCTGCTTACAGGTTTGATGATTTTCTCACAGGTGCTATTTATCATTTACGCCATGTTTTTACCGATTAGCTTTATCCTGTCTATGATACCGACTTATGAGGGCATGGCAAAAAAGGCACTTACGAAGCTGTTCAATACCATTATGATGAGGGCAGGAATCACGCTGATTATTACGACTGCTTTCAGCATATCCACTATGTTCTACTCGATTTCTTCTGGCTATCCGTTCTTTATGATTGCCTTTTTACAGATAGTCACTTTTGCGGGAATCTATTTTAAATTAGGTGATTTGATGGCAATGTTCAGTCTGCAATCTTCCGATACACAGCAGGTCAGCAGACGAATCATGCGACGACCTTATATGTTCCTTAACCGCAGGGCAAGACGCTTGGAGCGTAAAATCGGAAGAACGGTTGCGGCTGGTGCTGCTGGCGGTGTCGCTTGTGCTGCGGCTGCTACTGCCACGAAAAAGACGGATAATACAAAATCAGCAGGCAGCGGTCATACCAGACCGAATAATACGCCATCTTCCCATAGTGGAGGTAATGGAAAGCCGCCTGCTTTACCAGTGAATCAAAAGCCGCCTGCTCTGCCCGATAAGCAGAACAGCGATTCTTCACAGACAGTACATAGCAGCTCTGCAAGCCAGACGCAGGAAACGAGTGCAACTTCTAAGCGTGGTATCGTGGATAAAAAAGCGGTATCGAAACAGCAGCCATCAGAGAAACAGAATAAACAAAGACCGCTGGTTGATAAGAAATCTGTGGAACAGGATAAGGAGCGACAGGACAATGGATCAGCGACAAAAGCTGGTACAGCGAAAGGAACTGCCCCATTGCATGAGCGACCAGTGACAACGCCTGTATCTGCGAAAGCAGCTCCACAGGCGGCAGGTTCTAAACAGGAATCTGCTGCGAAAGACCGTCCTGCAACTGTGACAAAGGAACAATCACAATCTTCCAGAGCAAAAGAACCAGTGACAAGACAACAGGAGAATGTAAGGGCACAGGCTGTCAGAGAATCTACATCAACAGCAAATAAACAATCTGCCCCTACTACCCGTCAGACCGTACAGCGTCAGAAGCAGACAAAGACAGTAAGTAAAAAGACTACAAATAAAACGTCCAGTAGGAAAGGCGGCAAGAAATGAAGCTAAGACACTTCGCTGTGTTTGGTGGGATTTTCACGGTGATTATCGGTCTGCTTTTGTTTCTGTTTATCGTGACCGCAGATGATGAAGAAAGCAGCACTTCCCACTATGATTTTTCTGGACTGAATCTGTCAGAGGAAGTGCTGAAACATCAGCCAACGGTAGAAAAATATGCGAAAGAATACGGGATTGAGGATTATGTGAATTATCTGCTTGCTATCATGCAGGTGGAATCTGGCGGCACAGGTACGACAGACGTTATGCAGGCAAGTGAATCACTTGGTCTGCCGCTTAATTCCCTTTCCATAGAGGAATCCATCAAACAGGGGTGTAAATACTTTTCGGAGCTTTTAAAATCCGCAGAAGCAAAAGGCTGTGACATCAATACAGTGGTACAAGCCTATAACTATGGCGGTGGCTTTATTGATTATGTTTCCAGTCATGGGAAGAAATATACTTTTGAGCTGGCTGTCAGTTTCTCAAAGGATAAATCGGGCGGTGTCAAAGTTACCTATAAAAATGAGATTTCCATTAAGGAAAATGGCGGCTGGCGTTACAAGTACGGGAATATGTTCTACGTGCGGCTTGTGAATCAGTATTTAGCTGTTCCAAACTTTAGCGACGCTACGGTGCAGGCAATCTTCAATGAAGCATTGAAGTATCAAGGCTGGAAGTACGTCTATGGCGGCAGCAATCCAAACACCAGCTTTGATTGTTCTGGTCTTACCTCTTGGTGTTATGGAAAAGTTGGTATCAGTTTACCTCGTACCGCACAGGCACAGTATGACGCTACACAGCACATACCATTATCACAGGCAAAGGCTGGTGACTTGGTATTCTTTCACTCAACTTATAATGCTGGAACGTATGTTACTCATGTGGGAATCTATGCAGGAAACAACAGAATGTATCACGCTGGAAATCCTATCGGATATGCAGATTTAACAAGCTCGTACTGGCAGCAACATTTGATTGGTGCTGGACGGGTAAAAACGAAATAGAAAGGAAATGGTACTATGATATTTAAGAAAAAGGACAAAGAATCGAAACCCAAAAAAGAAAGACACGTGCCTGTGATGAAAATAGGTACGCATAAGAAAACCGTGATTGCCTTATGGCTGGTGCTGATTGCAAGTGTCAGCTTTGGGGTGTATAAGAATTTCACCGCTATTGATATGCACACGGTACATGAGAAAGAAGTCATTGAACAGCGTATCGTTGATACCAACAAGATAGAGAACTTTGTAAAATCCTTTGCTTTAGTCTACTATTCTTGGAACAACACGCAGGAATCCATTGACGCACGAACCGCAGCCATCAATAACTATCTGACAAAGAGCTTGCAGGATTTGAATGTTGATACGGTAAGACAGGATATACCTACAAGCTCTACGGTCACAGATGTGAAGATATGGGATATAGAAGATGCTGGAACAGACGACTTTACCGTTGTCTACTCGGTAGATCAGACGGTAACGGAGGGTGAACAGTCTATCGGTTATACTTCCGCTTATATGGTGGTGGTTCATGTAGATAGTGACGGAAACATGGTTATCACACAGAATCCGACCATCAGCAGCACACCAACAAAATCCAGCTATGAACCAAAAACAAAGGAATCTGACGGAACGGTGGACGCTGCCACAACAGAGGAAGTGACAGAGTTCTTGGAAACTTTCTTCAAGCTCTATCCGACTGCAACCGAAAAGGAACTTGCCTACTATGTATCTGGGAATGTGCTTGAACCTGTAAACTGCGATTATGTGTTCTCGGAGCTGGTAAATCCTATCTTTATCAAAGATGGTGAACAGGTCAAAGTGTCGGTATCGGTGAAATATCTCGACCAGAGAACAAAGGCGACGCAGATTTCACAGTTTGACTTGACGCTGGAAAAAGATAGTAACTGGAAGATTGTAAAATAAATTGAAAACAGACTTGCTAGATATTATATTTATATAGCAAGCCTTGTCTAACAATTTAAAACATATTTATCACTATACCGTTTTTCGGTAAGATGAAAATTGGGTGAAAGTTTCTGTAAGTCCATTGACAGCTAATTCAAATTAGCCTATAATGTAACAGGCTAATTTGAATTAGCTCAGGAGGTAGTGGAATGACAACAAAACAGAAAATTTTGAATGAAGCGCTGACACTGTTTGCGGAAAAGGGATATAGTGCGGTTTATGTCGGTGAGATTGCCGATGCCGTAGGCATAAAAACACCATCACTATATAAACACTACAAGAGTAAGCAAGACATTTTTAATTCTTGTGTTGAAGTTTTTGCAGAACGAATGGAAAATATCAGAAATAATATGCAGCTACCGGGAAGTAAGACAGCTTCATTCTCTTATGAAACGATTGCTGAAGAACATCTTATCGAGGTTGCAAACGCTCTTTTTATGTTTTATTTGCAGGATAATGTGGCAGCAAAATTTCGTAAAATGCTGATGATAGAACGATACCATAACCCGGAAATTAACCGGCTGTTTGAAGATTTTTTTATTATTAGAGCAATCGACCATGAAAAAGAAATATTTTCTAAACTTATAGACGCAAAAGTTATCAAAGGGGAAAATCCTCATATTATTGCTCTGCGTTTTTACACACCTATATTCTATCTGCTTCAAAAATATGATATGCGCCCTAATGAGATAGAGGAAGCCAAACATGAACTTACCTTAGTGGTGCAAGAATTTTGTAAAACATATAAAGGAACAAGGAATGACAACGAAAAGGACAACAGGAAAGGCTAGGAATAAGCACATGATAATATATGTTATAGGAGGTATTCTGCTTGTTCTTGCAGTCTATCTAATTGTTCAAGGAATACGGTGTAGTATAGCGGTAAAAGCAAGCAAAGAACGGCTTGCCGCTTATGAGGTTCAAACAGCTATATTGAGTTATGGCAATATGAGTTACGTTGATACGGGAGAGGGCGAAACAATCCTATCTGTTCATGGAATTTTTGGTGGCTATGACCAATCCGATGATACATGTAAAGATTTTAACTCTGATTATAGAATTATAGCTCCCTCACGATTTGGATATTTAGGTAGTGATATTTTGGGTGATGGGACACCTGCTGAACAGGCAAAGGCTTATGTTGAACTATTGGATAATTTAGGAATTGATAAAGTATATTTGTTGGCAACGTCGGCTGGCGGAAGCGTTGCTATTCGGTTCGCATTGGATTATCCTGAACGAATAAAAGGCTTAATTTTATATTGCTCCGCTATGCCATATATAGAAAAGCCGGAAAAGTATATGGAATATGCCGGACCGCCCGCTTTTTTATGTAATGATTATGCTATGTTTTTAATTAGTCCATTATTCAATCTTGTTATGGGTATGGAGCCATCCACAATTTATAGTATGCTTCCTTGTGGTAGTAGAAAAAATGGCGTAATACTGGACGCTTCTGTTACTAATTCCGATATGGCAAGAAATTTTGATAGTTATCCTATTGAAGATTTACAAGCTCCAACACTGATTTTTCAAGCAAAAGACGATAAGCTAATAAACTATGCCGACACGGAAAATGTAGTAAAACGCTTCCCAAACTGCACATTTCTTTCTTTTGAAAACGGTGGACATTTAATGGTTGGACATGAGAAAGAAATCAAAGAAGCAGTTTTTAACTTTACAAAAAAGTAGTAATTTGTACTAATTATATAATTACAGGAGGTTGACGGATAATATGGCAAAGATGGTATCTGAATGGGTACGTTGCCCTGTCTGTGGGAATAAAACAAGGTTGCAGATACGGAAAGATACGGAACTGAAAAACTTTCCCCTCTACTGCCCAAAGTGCAAACAGGAAAGTTTGATTGAAGCAAAGGATTTACAGGTAACAGTCGTTAAAAATCATAATGAAAAAATGCGGAGCTGAACATAAAAACGTTTTTGGAAAAGAGCTTTTAATAGGTGCTTAATAATACAAATTATCAAAGAGCCAGACGCTAAGACGCAGAGCCGATAATACCGAGAATGAATGAAATTTCTTGGGTTATCGGCTTATTTTATTTAAGAGCCAAAAGTGGAGGATTACTCGTCCTCCACTTTCTTAGATTTAATGATTCCATCAGCGACACTTTCCATGATAATTAAATCCTTATCGGAAAGGCTGTCAAGTTGTTTTTCCAACTGTCGTCTTCTGGTGCTTTTATCCAGATCAGACGCAGGCAGGAAAAATTCATCAACGGAAACATTAAGTAATGATACAAGGTCATAGAACACCTGTAAACTTGGGTGCTGCCCTTTGTTTTCGATATTTGTTAAATAGCGTGGGTCAATCTCAATCATTGCTCCCACTTGCTCACGAGTTAATTTTTGCTTTTTACGAGCTTCTTTGATTGCAAGACCAAAAGCTCTAAAATCATATTTATCTTCTTTTTTACGCATATGTAATCACCTCACTATATTTTACTGTTCCTGTTGATTTTCTAACAGGTACAAAAAAACGTATAGTATGGTTTATCAGTTCCTATTATGCGTAAAAGCTTAAAAGGAGTGCTGCCTAGCGGTAAATAAAAAAAACCGTTATTAACAGTACCATTTTTGCGTGTCAAAAAATATCTTTACTTCAATGGCGGTTTAAAAGCCGCCTTTTTCTTTTTTCCATCAAAAAACAGCATATAGGTTTTGTTTTAGCGGCTCTGGGAGGTAGCCGCATTGAAAGACCTGTATAGACAACATTTTTCGACATATCCGTTATTGTCAAAAAAAATCTAACTTTCACAGCGGTACAAAATACCCTTGAATGTGGTTTTTCACATTACATAGCAGGAACAATCGTAAAAGCACAAGAACAGCATTTCTTTTATGCTCTTGTGCTTTTTTGCTGCTTAAAAATTTTTTTCAAATTCTTTTCTGAAAACGCAACAAATAGCTGCTGCGTGGGTAGCTACTGTGCGGAAAGGGGGATAGAGGGAAAACAACCCTTATTCACTCTCACGCAGAAAGGAGGTGAAAAACTATGAAGTCATCTTCTTTCGAGCAGGCTATTCAAGCACAGTTTGATTGCCTTACAAAGAAAGTCATTAAAAGAGCAGCAATGAAGTATAACCGTGATATTTCAAGACGCTTGAAGCATGAAGTTCCATTTTCTGAAATATCGGATTTGGAATTGAATAAAGCTGGCGTTTATGACAAGTATTCCAGCGATTATACAGCGTTCAATGTTCTTGGCATGGAAGTACAAGTATCTGACGACCAGTTGAGTAAAGCACTCAAATGTTTACCAGAGAGAAAACGAAATATTATTTTGTTGTCATACTTTATGGATATGTCTGACGCAGAAATTGGAGAGCTTATGAATGTGGTTCGTACCACTGTTTACCGTCACAGGACAAGCACTCTGGAAGATTTACGAAAAATGATGGAGGAGGAATAAAAGTGGATAATAGCAAAAAACACATACCGTTTGCTGTGATTGTGGCGGCTACTAATGGTGATGAAGCTGCAATACAGGAAATCTTGGATTTTTATGACGGTTACATATCAAAGTTGAGTTTACGCAAATTGTATGATGAATACGGAAATGTCTACATGGTAGTGGATTCTGAATTGAAAGGCAGAATACAGGCTGCGGTGATGGATATGATTGCAAACTTTGAGATTATCGTAATTTAACCATTCCGACGGGCGGAGCTTTTCTCCCTTTCCTTATGCTCCGCTTGTCAATCTATGAAAGTCTATTATTTCAGATAATGGATTTTCACAGACTGACAAATACAGTCGGGTGTTCTTTGACAACTGAATAAAACAATCAGATACGTTTGATATGCAGCGAGCCAGCGGATATTGTACGCCATGACCTTTCAAAACAAAGTGAGCGATTCATGCAATGATCTGTGAGCGACTTTTGGAATGGTCGTTTAGCCATGACCTGTATATCTGGATAATGATACACCCGTATGACACGGTTCACCCATCAGAATGGGAAAGGTGAAAGTCCTGTGGAGCTTGCTAAAGCCATCTGATTGTTTAGAAGAAAAGGTATTATCAGCAGCAAAATATATGTTCTCATTTCATGGAGTTGTGATATAATAACTTCATTAAACGAGTGTGTTTTGCTGCTGTCACTACGAAAGGAGTCTTATTAGTGATAAGTGATACACAAAATGCACAACCCTTAAAAAAGGAAAAAAAGACTTATACAGTAGAGGAAATTGCTGAACAACTAGGAGTTAGCAAAAAGGTAGCTTATTCATTGGTAAAAAGCGGTCAATTTAGTTATGTTCGTGTTGGTCGAGTTATACGAGTATCAAAAGTTTCTTTCGATAAATGGTTAAATCAAATTTAACTGTTAAGGAGAGAAATATATGGCTACAATCAAACAAAGAAAATCAAGTTTTTCCGTTATTTACTGGTACTTAAATGATACTGGAGAAAGAAAGCAAAAATGGGACACGCTGGAAACAAGAAAAGAAGCAAAACAGCGTAAAGCCTTTATAGAATACTATCAAGAAAAATATGGATATGTGTTAGTTCCTTTAGAGGAACAATTTGCACATCAAATCGAGGATTCTAAAAAGGATTTGGAAGTTGCTGACAAGGATATTACATTGCGTGAGTTCCTAAAGATTTTTGTCAATCTCTATGGCACATCTAAATGGTCGCCTAGTACATTCAGTGGCAAGGTAGGTACTATTGAAAATTACATCAATCCGATTATCGGTGATTGGAAACTCAATGACATTACAACTAAAAGCCTATCAAAATACTACAACGATTTATTAAGCGTTCCAGAAGTACCACGAGCAAACAGAAAAGCAACTGGTCGTTGCGTACAACCAGCTAACATCAAAAAAATACATGACATTATCCGTTGTGCCTTAAACCAAGCTATCCGTTGGGAGTACATTGACACAAACAAAAGAAATCCTGCGTCATTAGCTACTTTACCAAAAGTACCTAAAGTCAGACGAAAAGTATGGAGCATACAGACATTCCGTGAAGCGGTAAAAGCTGCGGAAGATGATTTACTTTCAATCTGTATGCACTTAGCTTTTTCCTGTTCTATGCGTATTGGTGAGATTACAGGTCTTACATGGGAAGATGTGATTATTGACGAAGAATCCATTGCTACAAATAATGCAAAGGTAATCATCAATAAGGAACTTTCAAGAATAAATGCAGAAGCAATGCAGAAATTGAAAGAAAAAGATATTATCAAGATTTTTCCAACACAGAAACCACACTGTACTACAAGACTTGTCTTGAAAACACCAAAAACAGAAACAAGTAATAGAACTGTCTGGCTACCGAAAACTGTTGCTGAATTATTAGTACAGTATAAAAAAGACCAACAGGAATTAAAAGAATTTCTCGGAAGTGCATATAACGATTATAACCTTGTTATTGCATTAGAAAATGGAAACCCTGTGGAAAGCCGCATTGTCAGAGATAGATTCCAAAAGCTCTGCGAAGAAAACAACTATGAAACTGTTGTATTCCATAGCCTACGTCATTTGAGTACAGGGTACAAATTAAAAATGACGAATGGTGACGTGAAATCCGTACAGGGTGATACAGGTCATGCAGAAGCAGAAATGGTTACAGATGTTTATTCTAAAATCATTGACGAGGACAGACGTTTCAATGCACAGAAGATGGATAGAGAGTTTTATTCTACTCTCAATGACGATATGGACAACCAACAGCAACATACAGGTTTGACTGATAGTGATATGGCACTCTTGGAGTTGCTCAAATCCCTGTCGCCAGAGATGAAAGAACAGCTTTTAAAGCAAACACTTCAAAAGTAATTTTTCAAAAGTGTTAGCAAATTTTCCAAAATCCAGTGATTTTTCACCAGAAATAGAAAAAGTGTTAGCAAGCCTACTTCCTCAATAGTCTTAACAAATAATCGAATACAAAATATTGAAAATAAAAAAAGTCCTTTTTCAGCAGAGATAGAAAGCCATAAATAAAGAAAGCTGAAAACCTAGAAAAATCAAGGCTTTCAGCGTTGTTTGTGGCGTCCCCGACAGGAATCGAACCTGCGACGTTCCGCTTAGGAGGCGGACCCTCTATCCTGCTGAGGTACGAGGACATTATTAAAAATCTATTCAAATTTATCTAGTTATCATATCAAAAGGCGTTTGTTCCAACTAGCCCTTAGGAGGGCACTGCTCTATCCACTGAGCTACGGGGGCATATTTAATTTTTAAATGTCGATTATTACTATCTAAAATCGAGTATAGTTAATATGTCCCTATGATTTTAACATTACTTGTTTCAAAAAGCAAATTATTATAATTGTTATTAAAAAAGTGCTATAATAATAACAAGTTAGGAGTTGATACGATGAGTAATATCTTAGAGGTATGTTGTGGTAGTTATTATGATGCTCTTCAAGCTCAAAAAGGTGGAGCAAGAAGAATTGAACTAAATAGTGCTTTACATTTGGGTGGTTTAACTCCATCGCTGGCAACTTTATTAAAAATTAAAGAAGATACTGATTTAGAAGTTATTTGCATGGTAAGACCACGAGGAGCAGGTTTTTGTTACAATGATGAAGATTTTGAAATTATGAAACTTGATGCTGAGATTTTATTAGATAACGGGGCTGATGGTATTGCTTTTGGTTGTTTGACTAATGAAGGTGAAGTTAATATTAGACAAACAAGAGAAATGGTAGATATTATTAAGTCATATCATAAAACTGCAGTTTTTCATCGAGCTATTGATTGTGTTGTAGATATAGATGAGGCTATTAATATCTTAATAACTGTTGGTATTGATCGTATTTTAACTAGTGGTTTACAAAATCAGGCTTATCAAGGTAGACGAATGATAAAATATCTTCATGATGCTTATGGTAATAGCATTGAAATATTAGCTGGTAGTGGTATTAATGAAAAGAATGTTAAAGAATTGATTGAATTTACAGGTATTAATCAAGTTCATAGTTCATGTAAAGATTGGATCAATGATCCAACTACACATATCAATAATGCTGATTTTGGTTATCATGATGGTGACTATGATGTCGTGGATTTTAAAAAAGTAAAGACATTGGCAGATATAGTTGATTTAATTGAATAATAGTTTGTAAGACCTCACTGCTTAAAGGCAATGGGGTTTTAATTTTAATTTGATGTGGTATAATAGAAAAAAAGGGAGTTGATTGGATTGAAAATCTTCAATATAGATGAAGAATTGAAGCAAAAAGTTAAGCCGGGAATAATTATTTCAGGATTCACGGTTTTTTTAATATATATTTTATTTAATATTGGTAATATTTTTCAGATGATTAGCCAGTTTGTTGGCTTGTTTGAATATTTACTATTTGGTATTGTAATAGCTTATGTTTTAAATCAGCCAATGAAAATAATTGAAGAACGCATTGTTAAAAAGTTTCAGCCTGAAAGTTTTATTTATCGTAAAAAACGAGGATTATCAATCTTTATAACTTTGATCTTGTTTGTTTGTTTAATGATTACGCTAGCGAGCATAATTATTCCTAATATTATTGAAAGTTTAATAACTTTGATTAGTAATATATCAAATATAATAAGTTCTATTTTTAATAACATTGATAAGATTTTCATGTATTTTAATATTGATTTTAGAACTAATGATATTACTAGTATAAATGAGTTAATAAATATGCCTTGGCAAAATATAGTAAAAGGATTATTAGACTTTTTAACTAAAAATGCCGATGGCATAATGGCAAATGCAACCAATTTTTTATCTACTTTTGGTGTAGTTTTTACAAGTTTTATTTTCTCTTTATATTTACTTGGTAATAAAGAAAAATTTTTACGACAATTCCGTAAACTAATCGCTGCTATATTTGGATATAAAATAACACGAGTAATTTTTCACTACGCTCATAAAACAAATATCGTTTTTTCTAGTTTTATTACTGGTCAATTAGTTGAAGCGGCAATTTTATGGATATTATACTACAGTACAATGTTGCTATTTGGATTTCCATATCCAGAACTTATTGCTACAGTAATTTCGATATTTTCATTTGTTCCATTTTTTGGTCCGATTGCGGCTATGTTTGTAGGAGCGTTCTTGATTTTATCTGAAAATGTTTTTCAAGCTTTTTGGTTTATGGTTTATTTCCAAATATTATCACAAATCGAAGACAACTTTATTTATCCTCGGGTTGTTGGTGGAACTGTTGGTTTACCAGGAATTTGGGTTCTTCTTTCAATCTTTATTTTTGGTGATTTATTTGGAATATTTGGAACAATTATTGCTGTTCCATCAGCAGCGTGTATCTATTCTTTAATTAGCGAACTGGTTAATTTAGTTTTAAGAAAGAGAAAACTTAAGATTACTGAAACGACAATTAAACAGCTTTCAAAATAACCTGTTTTAAACAGGTTTTTATTTAAATTTAAGGGGGATACAATGGAAAGTTTTACAATAAATTCAAAAACTGATCAGTTACCACTTTCAGTAATTGTATCATGTAGTAAACAATCCAAAGCAATTGTTCAAATAGTTCATGGTATGTGTGAACATAAAGAACGTTATTTAGATTTTATTAAATATTTAAATGAAAATGGTTTTGGAGTTATTATTCATGATCAGCGTGGTCATGGTGCTAGTATTTTAAATAAAGATGATTTAGGCTATTTTTATCAAAAGAATAGTCAGGTATTGATAGACGATGTTTATCAGTTAACATGTTATATCAAAAACAGATATCCAGATTTACCAATATTTTTATTTGGTCATTCAATGGGGTCTTTAGTAGTGAGAAATTATTTGCGGTTTTATAGTCAGGCTATTGATGGACTAATTGTTTGTGGTAGTCCTAGTAAAAATAAATTAGCGATATTTGGTAAGATGATTTGTAGTATTATCGCTAAATTTAAAGGAGATCATTATCGTAGTAAATTAATGCATTATATGTCACTTGGAATGTTTAATCATGGTTTTGACAAACCTAACGAATGGATATGTAGTGATAGTAATGTAGTTGATCAATATAATAGCAATCCGTTGTGTAATTTTAATTTTACAGTAAATGGTTATTATAATTTATTAGACTTAATGATTAATACATATAAAAATTTTGATTATCATATTAAAGCTGATTTACCAATTTTATTTATCTCAGGAAATGAAGATCCATGTTTAGTCAATCAAAAATCTTTTTATCAGGCAGTTAATCATTTAAAAAATCAGGGTTATTATAATGTTGAAGCTAAATTGTATGAAAAGATGCGTCATGAAATCTTAAATGAGAAAAATAAAAAACAGGTATATCATGATATTGTAACTTATTTAAATCAACAATTAGAAAAATGGGGGAAATTATAATGGATGAAATTACATATCAATTAAACCATGGCAAAGTTAATTTTGATGATTCAAAAATGATTCGACAAGCAGTTTTTGTAGAAGAACAAGGTTTTGAAAATGAATTTGATGATATTGATAATAGTGCTTATCATTTAGTGTTATATTTAGATAGTCATCCTGTGGCAACAGCTAGAATGTATCAAAAAGATGAAGAAACAATGATTTTAGGGCGTATTGCAGTATTAAAACAATATCGTAAACATGGTTTAGGAGCAAAAGCTGTTCAAAGATTAGAAAAAGAGGCTCAAAAATTAGGGTTTAAAAAAATAGAACTATCAGCTCAACAGCAAGCAATGAATTTTTATCAAAAACTAGGATATGAAAGTTTTGGTGATATTTATTATGATGAGTGGTGCCCTCATATTACAATGGTAAAAAAGATATAAAAGTTGGCAATTATTGACATATTTAGTAAGAATACTATAATTAATTAAAAGAGGAACTAATATGGAAAAAATGAAAGATAAAACAAATTTTTTTAATATACCAAACTGTTTGTGCTATTTTAGAATTTTATTAATACCTGTATTTTTACTTGTCTATTTTTATGCCAAGTGGGAGTATCACTATGTTGCGGCAGCTTTTATTTTAGTTTTATCAGGTTTGAGTGATTTTTTAGATGGATTTATTGCTCGTAAGTTTAATATGATTACTGATTTTGGGAAATTAATAGATCCTATTGCTGATAAAATAACCCAATTTACGATTGCAATTACTCTTTTATTTACCTATCCATTAGCTTGGATTTTATTAGTGATAATTGTTTTAAAGGATGGAATGTTAGGTATTGTTGGTTTATACTTATATGATTATGGTGTTAAAGTTAAGGGTGCTTCATGGTGGGGCAAAATTGCAACAGCCTATTTTTATGTAGTAGTAATATTATTGATTGGTTTGCATATCCCAAATACTATACCAAGTCAAATAATGATTTTTACTAGTAGTGCGTTGATGTTTTTGTCATTTATATTATACGCAAAAGAATTAAGACAGATGATAAAAGATAAGGATAAGTTGAAAGATGAACAAAAGATTGATTAAAGAAGAATGCTATTTAGATATGCTTGAAGATGAAATAAATAGTGTTGATGCGGTATTGAATTATATTGATAAACTAAAAGAAAAAAAAGGTGTTTTTGATGATGAAGTTATTCAAAAAGATCTCATTCATTCCTATTTTGATTTAGAATTGGCATTGGCAAGTTTATGTATTTTGCTTAGAAAAATGTCAGAGAATATGTTTATTCATATTGATGAAGAAATTCGTCGTGATATTAATAGTATTATTCATTCAAACAAGTTTGAATATCATGATCATGAAAAAATCTATGTTTATTCAAAAAAAGGAAAGGAACCAATTGAATTAAGCAGATTAATGCAGTTTGCTCGTTCGATTCTTTAATCGACAAATTCATTTGATTGCTCTTGATATGATATAAAGGGTGATCAAAATGGATTTTAGGAAAAATGCGGGAATTGTTTTAATAATTTTAGGGATAATTTTGACAATGGACCGAACTCAGGATTTTCAAGGAATAGTAGCAACAATTGCATATTATGTTAAGGGTTATTGGCCATTAATACTTTGTTTTTTTGGAATGTACATTTTAAGTTCCCCTAAAAAGAAAAAGTAAGTAGCAACTATTGATTTTAACTATCAATAGTTGTTTTAATTTATTGATTATTATAAGTAAACAAGTTATAATTGTCATGAAAACGGAGGAATTATAAATGAAAAAAAGACCTATTGTATTATGTATCATGGATGGATACGGAATAAGTGAACGAATTGATGGGAATGCAGTTAAACTTGCAAATACCCCTAATCTAGATGATCTAATGGCTATTTATCCAACAACTACAATTAAGGCTTCAGGAATGCCAGTAGGATTACCTGATGGACAAATGGGTAATAGTGAAGTTGGTCATTTAAATATTGGTGCTGGTAGAACTGTTTATCAATCATTAACTTTAATCAATAAAGCAGTGGCTGATGGAAGTTTCTATCAAAATGAAGAATTTTTAAAAGCAATTAAAAATGCAAAAGATAATAATACAAAATTACATATTTGGGGATTATTATCTAATGGTGGGGTTCATTCTTCTAATGAACATATTTATGCTTTATTAAAACTAGCTAAACAAGAAGGTTTAGAAAAAGTATATGTACATGCTTTCTTAGATGGACGTGACGTTGCTCCTGATAGTGGTGTAGATTTCGTTCAAGAATTAGTTGATAAAATTGAAGAAATCGGTGTTGGTGAAATTGCTACTATTTCTGGAAGATATTATGCAATGGACCGTGATAAGAGATTTGATCGCGTTGAATTAGCATTCAATGCAATTGTTAATCATGAAGGGGAAGTATTTGAATCTCCAGTTCAATATGTTAAAGATTCATATGAAAAAGAAGTATATGATGAATTTGTTGTACCAGGTTATAACAAAAATGTTGATGGACAAGTTCAAGATGGTGATTCAATTATTTTTGCTAACTTTAGACCAGATAGAGCTATTCAATTATCAACTGTAATTACAAATGATGGTTTCTATGATTATGAATTTAAAAACGTTCCAAAAAATATTACATTTGTTTGTATGATGAAATATGCAGATAGTGTAAATGGTGGAATTGCTTTTGCTTTAGCTAAATTAACTAACACTTTAGGAGATTATTTATCAGCTAAAGGATTAAAACAATTACGTATTGCAGAAACTGAAAAATATGCTCATGTTACTTTCTTCTTTGACGGTGGTTTAGACAAAGAAATCGAAGGAGCTACAAGAGTTTTAGTAAATTCTCCAAAAGTTGCTACTTATGATTTACAACCAGAAATGTCTGCTTATGAAGTAAAAGATAAATTAATCGCTGAATTAGATAAAGATATCTATGATGTTGTTATTGTAAACTTTGCAAACTGCGATATGGTTGGACATACTGGAGTTATTCCTGCAGCAATCAAAGCAGTAAGTGTTGTTGATGAATGTGTTGGTGCTGTTTATGACAAAGTATTCGAATTAGGTGGAACTATGTTAATCACAGCTGACCATGGTAACAGTGAAATGTTATTAGATGAAGAAGGTAATCCATTTACAGCACATACAACAAATGAAGTACCTTTAATTGTAACTAATTCTCATTTAGAATTAAAAGAAGGTGGAAAATTAGGTGATTTAGCACCAACTATCTTACAATTATTAGGATTGGAAATTCCTGAAGAAATGGATGGACAATCTTTACTTAAATAATGAAAAAGTTAATTACTTTAATTATTTTAATTTTAACTATTAGTGGATGCCAAAAAGCATCCACTATGCATATTCAAAAAGATATCAGTTTATCAGGAATTCATGAGATTGATTATCAAAGCTTGCAGGAAAAACTAAATAGCGATGAACTATTTGTATTATATATTGGCCGTCCTGATTGCAAGGATTGTCAGGAATTCTACCCGATATTGACTTCCTATATAGAAGAAAATGAAGGGACATATCTTTATTATTTAAATATTCAGGCTTTTCGTGATGCGGCTTCTAAAGAAGGTGCTAGCAAGGAAGAAATTGATTTTTATGATAATATCAGGGAAGAACTTGATTTTGATTGGACACCTACGCTAAAATTAGTTAATAAAGGTGAAACAATTGATGAGTATACTTATTTAAGTCAAGAATACTATGAGATAAAAGACGAAGATAAACAAGCTCAAGAAAAGCAAAAATATATTGAAGAATTTAAGTCTTGGATGACAAATATTTATGAGTAGGTGATTGAATGAAAAAATGTCCATATTGTAAAAAGAATATTCCTGATAGCGCTAAAGTATGCCCCTATTGTGGTAATCGATTAGAAAAAGGCTATCAGCCAATGAAAAGAACTAATTCTTTTCCTAACTATATTTATACAATTTTAGCTTTAATTTTAATTTTTTCACCAGTTTTAACAACTTTTATGTTTGGTAGTCTATTAGGTGAAGATATGGCAACTGCAAGTGGTAATGGTACGACACCAGAAAGTGCGATAACTGTTGGTCCATTAGGAGAAGTAGATGCTAGTAGTGAAATAATTGAATACTATTTTGGATCATTAAAAGATTTTAGTGATTTAGTTAAAAATAGTGATCCATATGTAGAGAAAATTGAAAATATAGAGGCTGATTTAAAAACAATTGCTAGTAAATATGGTGATGTAGATTTTGATAAAGATTATAATTTTTATGTAACTGATCAAAATAATATTTATAGTGACATTAATTATGATTTATCAATTAATGAAAATGAAAGTATTAAGATAGCTTTATCTTATGATTTATCTGGTGAAACTAATAGTATTAATGTAGAATATAATGCTAGTGGATTTGAAAATTTCGAAGCAATGAAGATAAATGATCAAAGTTGTCAGTTTGCTAAAGAAATAGTAACTTTGTTCAATGGTGAACAGGAATTTAAGTGCTATAATCAAACTGCTGAAAAATTCAATGCGCTAGAAACAGATTTCAATAACCAAACTCTAACTCTAGGTAATTATGGTCTTGGTGTTAATGATAATCAGGATGAAACTGAAGTTGCTATGAGAATATTAGGGGCTGAAAAAGATTATCGATTTAGATTAACATATCAAACAGAAATAGATTTAGAAAAATTGGTATAGAACTGGAGTACTGCTCCAGTTTTTTTGTTATAGATAAAAAACTGCATAAAATAACTTATAATGCAGTGTGTAACTTAATCTTCTTTTTTATTAGCAATAAATTCAACAAAATCTTTAACGATATTATATTTATATGCAGAAACTTGAATTGTAATTGGTAAATCAATATAGGTATTTTCTTGATCACGTATTTCATCTAAATTAATTGGTTTATTAGTATAACCAAGAATATAATCTGATGTAACATTGAAGTACTCGACCATAGCTCTTAATACTTTAGTACTAGGATCGCGTGTTCCTTGCTCATAAGCAGCTAAAGTGCGGGGTTTAACGCCGATGATCTTAGCAAGTTCTTTACGTTCTAGATTATGTTCATCACGTAAATATGCAATTCTTTCTCCAGTTAATCTAGTCATCTTTTACACCTCATACTGTATTATAGGTTAAGATTTGACGAAAAATAAAAATTTACACAAAATGGACAATAATTTTAGTAAATGCACACTATATGTGTTATTACTGTGATATCTAGGAAAAATTTGACATAATATTTAAATATAAATCACATGAGATTTATTATCGGATAGAAACATGTTATAATCATTATCATAAATCAAAACGGTTTTGTAAAAATAACAATATAGGGGCAATATATTTTTATAAAAATAGGAGGGGTGTAAAATGGAGAAAATTGCAATATTAACTTCTGGTGGCGATGCCCCAGGGATGAATGGAGCAATTAGAGCACTTGTTAGAGTGGGGATCCAGCATGGTTTTGAAATGTATGGTGTTTATGAAGGTTATTGTGGTTTAGTAGCTGGAAAAATAAAGAAATTGGGTTATAGTGACGTTTCAGAAATATTAGCACGAGGCGGAACTATTTTAGAATCTTCAAGGTTACCAGAGTTTAAAGAAGAAAATGTTCAAGATCAGGCTGTTAAAAACTTGAAAAATTTAAAAATTAATAATTTAGTAGTCATTGGAGGAGATGGTAGTTATCGTGGTGCTTTAGCTTTGTCAAAAAAAGGCATAAATTGTATTGCTATTCCTGGAACTATTGACAATGATATTAATGGTACTGATGAAACGATTGGTTTTCATACTGCTTTATATAATATAATTGATGCAGTAAATAAATTGCGGGATACTTCTAGCTCTCATCATCGTTGTTTTGTTGTTGAAGTTATGGGTAATAATGCTGATAGTTTGGCTTTATATTCAGCGATAGCTTGTGGTAGTGAATTAGTTATTACAAATAAAACTGGCTATGATGAAGGGCATATTATTGATGAATTAATAAAAAATGAAACTGTCTATAATAAACGACATGCGATTGTCATTGCTAGTGAAAAAATATTTGATGTCGAAAAGTTAGCTAGGCGAATTAGCGATGAAACTGGATTTTCAGGGCGTTCGATAGTTTTAGGACATATTCAACGTGGGGGCTCACCAGTGCCCGAAGATCGAATTTTAGCTTCAAGAATGGCTAATAAAGCAATTGAATTGATTGAACATGGTGAAAATGGTAAATGTGTCTGTTTAGTTGATAGTCAAATAGTTGCTAAAAAAATTGATGAAGCATTAACAGAAGTAAATAAAAATAATCAAATGTTATATCAGCTTTTTGAAGATCTGGTATAGCCTGGAGGTAATAATGAAAAAGATTTTATTTAGTGATATGGATGGAACAATTATGAATCAAGATGGCTTGCTTTATGATAAGGATAAAGAAATGATTGAAAAATTAAGAGCAAGTGGTCATTTGTTTGCTTTTAATACGGGGCGTAATTATGAAGAAGCAATCAAGGCAATTAGACAATTAGATTTAAAATATGATTATTTAGTTTTAAATAATGGAGCACAGATTATTGATGATCAAGGACAAGAATTGTTTAAAAAAGTGATTTCTAATCAAATTGGTTCTAAGATTATTGAACATTGCTTAAATTATCCTGATTTATGGTTGTATTTCTATGATGGGCAAAAAACCTTGGCATATTTTCAAGGCGTTACTTATGAATATGATCATAATGGTAAGATTATTGAAAGTAATGATTATAATTTTTTAAAAGAATATCCATTGGTAAAAGAATTTGATATCATTGCTTTACATCAGGATGATCAAAATATTGATAACTTATTGAAAATTCAAAATTATATTAAAGAAAATTACGACTTTGAAGCCCATGGTACATTAAATACTATTTATTTAGATATTACACCTAGTAATTGTACTAAAGGAACGGGGATTGAAACATTAGTCAACTTGCTTGATGACAAATTAATCAGTTATGCAATAGGGGATTCATATAATGATATTAGTATGTTTGAAAGTGCAACTTGGGGTTATACTTTTAACCATGTTGAAGATGATATTTGTAAACATGCTGATAAACAAGTAGAACATGTAGCTGATTTAATTGCAGAAATGATAAATATTTAAGGGGGAATAAAAATGAGCTGGCAAGATAAACTACGATGCGTTGAACCATATGTTGCAGGGGAACAACCAAAAATTGTTGATATGATAAAATTGAATACTAACGAAAATCCATATGGCCCAAGTGATAAAGTAAAGGAAGTTTTAGCTAATATTGATATTGAAAAACTAAGACTATATCCAAGCAGTGACGCTAATACGCTGCGGAAGGCTTTAGCTGATTATTATAATTTAGATGAAAAACAGGTTTTTTTAGGAAATGGATCTGATGAAGTTTTAGCATTAACATTTTTAACTTTTTTTAATGGGGAAGATCCGGTTTTATTTCCAGATATAACTTATTCTTTTTATCCGGTATACTGTAATTTGTATCAGATTAATTATCAATTAGTAAGATTAAATGATAATTTTAGTATCAACGTTACTGATTTTAATCAGCCTAACAGCGGTATCATTTTTCCTAATCCTAATGCACCAACTGGTTTGTTAGTTGATTTGGATTTTATTGAAACCGTGCTAAAAAATAATCCTGATAGTATCGTAGTTATTGATGAAGCTTACATAGATTTTGGTGGCAAAAGTTGTGTACCGTTAATTAATAAGTATGATAATTTAGTAGTAATTCAAACTTATTCAAAATCACGTTCATTAGCTGGAATTCGTCTTGGGGTGGCTTTAGGAAGTGAAGAGGCAATTAGTCATCTATATGATGTTAAAAACTCTTTTAACTCTTATCCAATTGACTATATAGCTCAACAAGTATGTCTAGCTAGCATTCTAGATGATCAAGATACTAAAAATAAATGTCAAAAAATAATTAATACTAGAGAAAAAGTAAAAAAAGAACTTAAAGATTTAGGTTTTATAGTTCCAGACAGTTATGCTAACTTTGTTTTTGTTAGACACCCTGATGTTGATGGTGAAGAGTTATTTTTAGCGTTACGAAAAGCGGGAATTATTGTTCGCCATTGGAATCAAGAACGAATTGATCAATATTTACGGATCAGTATTGGCAGTGATGAACAAATGGAGCGCTTAATAGCCTTTTTAAAAGAATACTTAAACAAATAACCAGATTAGTTAATCTGGTTATAATTTTTTATATGTTTTTTTACCATCACGAAGATAGACAAAATTATTTTCAGTTGATAAAGACGGCTGATAAACATAATCATCAAAAGTTACTTCTTGGATATCTTTTAAAGACGTGATTTTATTTTTAACCATTATCTCTAACATTTTCCCTCTAGCTTGTTTAACGTACATTGAATTACGAGTTAATTTACCACCTCGATCTTCAACAAAATCTAGATTAATGATATTAGGATGATTGACCATTTTCACAAATTCGTTAGACGCTAAAGAAATAAGATAATCTTCATTTTTAAAATAATCATCAACTTCTTGTTGCCAATATTGATAAAGATCGATATTTAATTTCATCGTCATATCTAAGCGATAAGGAGTAATACCAGTATTGTATTTTAAAATACCGTAATATGCTGATAAAATAGTTAAATATTTATCTAAATAGTCAAAATCGGATTCATCGTAAGTTTGTAAATTAAGCTGTTTTAACACTGTTCCTTGATAACAAAAAAGGGCAGGTGTAGTTTTAATATCATCATTATGATAATAATCATAGACTGTTTGGGCCATCTTAAAAGAAATCTTCATCATATCATGAAGGTTTTCAACACTAAAATTTTGTAAGTATTGATGAAGATAGGCAGTTTTATTAGGGAATAATAAATCAGTCTGTTTAATATTTAATTGTTTGTTTTTCATTATTTTAGCTGGAGCTATAATTATTTTCATTTTTATCACCGAGTTTATTATATCGTATTTTTCTTAAATATGGTATACTTGTCATGGTGATGAAAAGATGAATAATACAATTATAATTGATAAAATATTGATTCATATGTTGGATTTAGAACATAGTAAAGTAATTTATTCGGATACTTTTATCAATTTAGTAGAAGGAACAACTGAATATTATGATAAAAAAATTGAAAAATGTTTAGAAAATACTGGTATTAAAGAATTAGTAGTTGGTAGTCAGCATCATTTACTACAAGCAGCTAGAAATATGTTAGAAAGTGATGAAACATTCAAAGAAGAATCTATTAAGATTACTCAAGATCTTTTTAATCTTTGTACTAAGATTGAAGAAATGCCTAATGCTAATTTAATGTTTGTTGAATTGAAAGTTGATGGTAAAAAATATATTTTAGTAATTAAATTAAACTATAAAACAATGCCAATGAGTTTAATTGAAGAAGTTGATGGAAAACAAAGTATACGCTTTGTTAATCAGCAGATTTTACCAAATAAAACTACAGCAGTTGAAGAAGCAATTATTATCAATGTTGAAGATAGTATTTTATCAATCATTGAAAAAAGATTTATGATTGATGGTAAACCGGGATATTATTTAAATGAACAGTATATTAAAGGTGAACCAAAGCTTACTGATAAACAAAAAATGAGCATTGTTAATAAGGTAGTTAAAAAAGTAGATAGTCAATATAATGTAATCGATGGAGATCCATTACCAGTTGTAAAAAAAGAATTAGTGGATTTAGTCATGGAACATCGACCAGTAAAACCATTAGAATTAGCTAAAAAAGTAATGGGTGATGATTATAATGCTAGTGAAGAAGTAGAAACAATCATGAAAGATTTAGGAATAGAAGAAGATGATGAAATTGTTAATGTTCCAATTTCTTTAGATCGAATGTCACGTTGTAAGCTGGTTTTAGATGATGATCGAATTATTGAATTAAATGTTGAAGATTATTTAGATGGTATTGATATTGAAAAAGAAATTGATGAAAATGGTAAAACAAAAATCATTTTAAAAAATATTCAAGATATTGTAGTTAAGTAAAAAAATAAGGAATAGCGTTTGCTATTCCTTGATTCTTTAAAATGATACATAACGGTCAATATGTAAATAATAGACGATGGCTTTGATCTTAGCTGATTTAAAAATACGAGCTAAGATTTTTTTGTAATACTCTAATTGAGGCTGATGTAAAGCAATTAATGTTTTATCATCAGTATTTTTATTTAAATTATCAGTTTTATAATCAATTACAGTTATTTCATCATTATTGATACATACAACGTCAAAAATACCATGGATTATTTGTCCGTTTTCAAGCATTGAAAATTCTTTTTCCTGATATAAATGCTGACTATTTGCCATTAAGCTAAAGACATCACTAGCGACAAATTCTTGTAAATGAGGTAAATATCGCTCGATAATGGACCATTCATCATCATTAAATAAATTAGATTCTTTTAAACGAATAACTTCTTGTTTAAAATCTAATTCTGGTATTATTTTTAAATGTTCTAAGAAACTATGAATAATTGTTCCTCGCGTACTAGCATCAACATTAATATCATTACTATCATAACTAATATCACTGAAACTACGGTCACCATCTTCGATTTTTCTAGTTACAGCAATAGCTTTATCAAGGTTGGTTGGATATGGATAGACAAAGTCGTTATAGTGCTGATAATTTTTTAAATCTAATTTTGATTCTTGTGAGTTATTGATAATAATCTGTTGTTCAATATCATCATGACTAAAAATCTTAATTGAAAATTTACTATGTTTAGTATTATCTTGAATCAGATTTTTATTTTGATGAATCATAATAGTTTGGAAATTATGTTTAATTTGTTCGATTAATTCATCTTCATGATTAGAGTCTAATAAATTTTTATTGATTCCTTGTTCAATGATATTATCATGACTCATTAATGAAACCATTAGCCAATCCATATAACTATTTTGCATTCTAGCGTTATGATACAAAATAACTTTATCCTGACACTGTGGATTTTTAATAAAATCTGTTCCATTAGTTATTACGTATTCTTGATATTTAATGATATCTTGAGGTTCTTTAATTAATCCAGTTAAAATTAATTTTTGAGAAGCCCTTGTTAAAGCAACATAAAAAATACGCATTTCTTCATTGATAGCTTCATTGGTCTGGTAGCTGGCAATGACTTTACGATATTTATTTTCATATTCAACAACAACATCACGATATGGTGGTAAATCAACTTTAACCCGGGGCTTGATTGCAATTCCTAGTCGTTTATCACTGATGATCTGTTCTCTTGCATCTTGTAAATTAAATTTATTTTGTAAATTAGAAACAAAAACAATTGGGAATTCTAAACCTTTTGATTTATGAATTGTCATAAAAGAAACAACGTTATCATCATTACTAGAAACGGTTGCAGGAGAAACACCAATACCATTTTCCAACATGTTTGTAAATTTAGTGGTAATACTATTTAAAGAATCATCATTCATTTCTCCTAGTTTTTCAATAAATAATTCAATATTAGCTACTCTTTGACTACCGTTTATTAATGAGGCTAAAAATGTTAAATATTCACTATCATCAATAAATTTTTCTATTCCTTCTTTAACACTATGATAAATAAAATAATCACGCATTTGATGATAATAATTAATGAATTTTTCCAATATTTCATAATTATCTTTTTGCTCATTAATATAATTGATTAAATTATCATACATACTAAGTGATTCATCAGTTTTAATTTTCGCAATTAAATTTTCATCAAAATTACTAATTAAATAATTACCAGTTAATAAACTTGTAAAAGCAATATCATCAAGATGATTATTAAAAGCTTTTAAAACATGAATCATACTAATTATCTCAGGTTCTTGTAAAAAGCCTTGTGATAAAACAATATGACTAGGAATATGATAACGATTGAAAATCTTTTTAAAAGCAATAAAACTACGAGTATTACGCATTAATACAACGATATCACGATAATTAGCAGGTCGTGTTGTTTTATCAAAATTATCAAGTTGTAAATTTCCAATCATATCCTGGATTTTTTTAGCTACTATTTTAGCTTCTAATTCAGCATCATCATTAGTAGTTCCGGTTTGATAAGATAGTAAAACTTCACTTGTAAAGCGAGTTTCATTATCATAACGCTTTGATGCCTTGGCAGTAACTTCTTCACGTTCATCGACTTCTTTAGCACCTTCTTTTCTTAAGAAATCATAGTTAAGTTTAGCACTATCGTCTAAATAATAATCCAATCCACCAATATCCTGATCCATTATTTGATTAAAAATATAGTTTACACTATCAAGAACAATTTTATTTGAACGATAATTATATCTTAAATCAATTCTTTTGGTATTTGGTATTTGATTAAAAGTTAAATATTTTTGATTAAAGATTTCAGGGTCGGCTTCTCTAAAACGATAAATAGATTGTTTCATATCCCCAACCATAAAGCGATTGATCTTTGGTTCTTTATAATCAGCAATTTTATCAATTAATGTTTCCTGGATTTGATTGGTATCTTGATATTCATCAATCATAATTTCTTTTAATTGATGATAAAGTAAATCAACAATACCATATTGTGGCTCCAGTATTTTTAAAGCGTTAGCTTCTAAGTCGTTAAAATCTAGTAAATTATTAGTTTGTTTATATTCTTGATAAGCTTTTTTAAATTCTTTTTGATAAAAAACAAGCTGTTCTAATGGTTTTATAGAAGTAGTTAAAACTTTTTTAAATTCTTCAAAATCATCATAAACTAAATCATTAAATTTATCACGATAGAACTTAATAACATTTGTTTTTAAACTATTATACTTAGCTTTATATTCTTCGTTATCTTCATTAAATAAACCACGACTATCATAGCTTTTAATTAGTTTTGTATTGCTTGCTCTAATTATTTCAGTAAGATTATTACTTTCAATTGCTTTAATAACATCATAATAGTATTTTAAGTGAGCATCAAATGGTGTAGGCATACTTCCTTTTTTTGAATTACTATCAAAAGGGTTTTGGCAGTAAAAACCTAAATTATGACTATCAGCAAAATTTGCAAGTTCATAGACTTTATTTATTCCCATTATTGCCTGTTTTTTTAATAATGAAATGATTGGTTTAGTAATTGGCCAAGTATTAATTGAATCTTCATTGTTATTAATTATATGATCATATATATTAGTTTTAATATCATCAATATATTGATCAAAATTGTAGATTGTATTGCTTAAATTTTCAAATTTAAAAATAGCGTTTTTAAATTTACCAAAATAATAATCAGGGAAATAAGTGTTTACAAAATCAATAAACTGGTCGTCATTAACCCATTTAGCGATACACTGATCTAGAATCTGGTGTTTGATTAATGTTGGATCGCTAGTAATGTCAAAATTACTATTTAAGTCAATTAGATAACCATATTGTTTTAATAAAGTACTACAAAAACCATGGAAATTAGTTATATATGCTTTTGGTAATAACTGTTTTTGTTTTAATAAATGTTGTTTTAAAGAATCACTGATATTTTCTTGAAGACGCTGATCTAGGGAAACTTGTAAACGCTGTTTCATCTCCAATGCAGCAGCATTAGTAAAAGTAAGAACTAAAAGCTGATCAACATTATAGCCATCTTCTTCGATTAATGCCATGATTCGATTAACTAAAATTTTTGTTTTGCCAGAACCAGCTGGAGCAGAAACAAGAATTGAACAGCCCCGACTAGTTACGGCTTCTTCTTGACCGCTGTTTAATGGGTTAATTGGCATTATCTTCACCTTCCTTTATTAAATATTCTAAATTTTCATTATTAACAAGAGTGTATTCGTTATAGAAAACATCGAAATTACAGATAGCACGATAATTACAGTAAGTACATGGATTAACTTTAGTGAAAATAGCTGGATCATCGCTGCCTTTAGGAGCAATTTGAATATTACCATGACTTAAACTATCATATAGTTTTTCAATATGACCAGTTACATAATCAATTAATCGTTTTAAAGCAAAACTGCTTAAAATATTTCCTTTATAACAATCATCTTTTTTTACATAGCGTGCTTTAATAATATTGGAATTACGCTCAAATTCATTATCGACTCTTGTAACCACTTCTTCATTTACATAACCATTCATACGATATTGCTTAAAGAAATTTTCGCTTGATTCTTCTTCAGTTATTTTTAAACTGCTGGCTAGAATTCTTTTTTTAGTATTGAAATACAATAATCCTCCTAAATCTAATTGCTGTTTAGAAGCTAAAGTATCAAGATATAGCAGCATTTGAATATTAAAGCCTTGGATTGCCAGTGAAATATCTAAATCTTTATTACTTGATTTATAATCGATAATTTTTAAATAATTATCACTTTGATCAACGCGATCAACAATACCAGTAAAGTTGAAATCTGGATATTTTCTTTTGATTTCAATTTCACTGCCAACAATTTCAAAATCAGAAGCTTGCAACTGCTGATTTAATACAATAATAGTATTTAATAAATCCTGTTTAACAGTTTTAATAATATAAATATTATTGTAATCATTCAAACGATCATTTAGTTCATTATTATCGATATATTCGTTTACATATTTTTCAATTATATCTGGTAATGTGTCAACATCAATGACCGGCTGACTAAATAACTCTTTAGTTTTTTCTAGTACATAATGGACAATTGAACCAATTTCATTTGTTTGAAAAGATGGCTTTTTAAAAGGATATAATTTTAAGCCATATTGATTGTAATATTTATAAGGACAGCCATTATAAGTTTCTAATTTACTAGCAGAAAGGTAATTAGAAAATAGTGGTGTTGTTAGGCTACCAGGCTGATTACGACTTTGAATATATTTATCAATCATTGTATTTAAAGCTGTTTGCTTTGAATCTTGCTGACCTTTTAGATAAAGATTTTTCTTTAAACTTTGATGTAAATAATCTTTACTAATATCAATATTTTTAATATCAAACATATTATTTAACTGATTATATAATGATGATTTTAATAAAGGCTGACCATCTATTGAAGCATTAGCAAAACTGATAACTAAATAGTTATTATTGCTGTTTAATGCTTTTAAAATATTATTTTGATTAGAACCGATTTGATAACTTAAATCTGGTAATTTTAAGCTTTTTAGATCCTGGTCTAATAAAATACCGGTATCTTTAAATTGAAGTGGAACAACTGTTTCATTAACTCCAGTTAAATAGACCTTTTTACAATCAAGAATACCACTATAACATTGATCATAATTTAATAAATAAAGATGATCGTTACATGGCTTTTTATCTTCTTTTAATTCAGGCTTAGTTTTTTTAATCAGAATATAAAAATCAGATAGAGAAAATTCTTGAGTACTTTGAAATTCCTTAAAATAATTGATTAGTGTAATGACATTTTCATTAGTAATCATTTCTTGATCAATAAATTCAAGCATTATTTTGACATAATCATTTAAAGTAACACATTGATTAAAATCATAATTTGAAAATGGATCATCTAAGACATTATTTTCTAAATAATTCTTTTTAATACGATCAAGATAATTTAAATCATTGAATTTCTTTAACATCCTGCTATCAAGAAGATCTAATAAATCATCTTTTTGCTTATTTATTTTATATTTAAGAAATGAAAGACAAGCATTCATTTCTTTAAAAATTAGACTTTTACTAAGATTATGAGGAATATTAAATTGTTCTAAAGTGTTGATTAGTAACATTTTATATTCATGATTAGGATAATAAATAGCATAATCATGATAGTAAGTCTGGTTATCAACAATATCTTGATAGATGTTTAAAATGACACTTTCAATTTCGGCTTTAGGTGTTGTTTGAGCTATTTTATATAATGGACTTTGATCATTAAATTTTGGTGCCTGCAATGAAAATGTATAAGTATTTAAATGATTTAAATAAAGATCATCATCTTTGATAATATCGTTATCTTTATCATAATAATTTATAAATGGTTTATTTAAATCACGATTATCATCACTGTTATTCATTAAAATAGTTACGTCACTAATACTAGCAAGCTGATTAATTAATTTATAACGATGTTTGGTAAAAATTTTTTCAGTTATAAAACAATAATGATTATTTTTAAGTAAATCATTAAAGTGATTAAATAAAAGATCTTCATATTGAAAACATTTATCTTTAGGCGTTGCAAGTTTAAATTGTTTATAAATATCAATAATTGTTGTAATTTTTTGTTTAGATAAATCTGGTAGAGTTTCAATATCAGGATTGTCTAATTCTTCTAAATAAAAAAGCTCTAAGATATTGATGATTTCTGGGATTAATTCCATTTTGTTATTAGTGTTAAAAATATAGTTGTTTGTTTCGATTATTTGTTTGATCATTAAGATAGTTTCTAATTTAGATAGTTTTTGTTGGTTATATATTTGATAATGGTTTAATAAATTATTGATTAAAGTATTATATGTTATGATTCTGATATTAAAAAGAGTGTCAGTATATTTGAAAAATGCTTCTTCAAAGAAAAGAGGATCATCAACGATGAAATAATAATTTTCAAAAATGTTTTTTTGAGCTTCGTTGATAGTGTTTTTTATTAATTCTTTAATTTTTAGAGTATAATTTAAACCACTTATTGTTTTCATAAAAGTACCTCCGATATAGCTTTTATTTTATCATAGATTATTTCAAAATAATAAAAGTGAAATTATTAATTTCACTTTAAACTGTTTTCTTGAAAAATCATTTCTGCTTTTTGATAGCTGGCATAAAATGCCTGATGATTATCAAAAGTAGGAGCTTGATTTAATACACCGGTTATTTCATGATTGATTAACTTAATACATAATTGATACATATCTTTCATTAAATCAAAATCCAGACGATTAAATGAGCTGACTTTTGACATTGATTCTTGCTGGTTATGACCACCCCAGAATTTCCATGTTTGATCGACACCAGTTTTTTCTAAGTAATCAATAGCTTGTTTTAGATTTTTTTGGTACATTTTTAAATTTAAACTATGAAATAATTGCATCCAGACACCACAGCCAGAACCAATGGCATCACCAGTATAGACAGCGTGATTTTTAGTATCTAAAAAAATCATTGATCCAGGAGTATGACCAGCTAATGGGATTGCTTCGATTGTTATTTGGCCTAAGTCAAATTTTTGATATGGTTTTAAATCTTTGATGTTATTAAAATCAATCAATGGAAAATCTGGCTGTAATTTTTGATTATCAAAGTAAACGTCTTTATCTAAATGTGATAAGTAGACATTATCAAATTCATTGATTGTGCCAATATGGTCGACATGGCCGTGGCTACAAACAACAATAAGATCTTTATTTGTTAAAGCTTTGATAGTAGGTAATAAAGGCTTTTTAAATAAGCCTAAATCAATTAATAAAGCCTTATTTTCTCCAATAATTAAATAACAAGAATCCTGGTCTTCATCATTTATATAATAACTTTGTTCATTTATTTTGATTGCGTCATAAGTTTCCATAATAACCTCATATAAATAATATTAGTATTTATAAAAAAGTATATCGTAATCATCAAAAAAAGCAAGAATATCCTTTATTACAATAAACTATTATACAAATAATTTAATTATTTGTATAATTAAATGAGGAGGAAAATAATAATGAATAAAAAAATTTTTTTCTTTGATATTGACGGAACTTTTGCTGATAAAAATATTATCCCTGCTGATACAATTACGGCTTTAAATAAGCTAAAACAATTAGGTCATTATATTTTTATTTGTTCAGGACGACCTTATATTTATGCTAAAGAGCATTATCAAAAATATGTAGATGGTTTTATTTGTGGTAATGGAAGATATATCGTATATAAAGATCAAATCATTTTAGATGAACCATTAACTTTACAGGAAGTGAAATATTTTGTGGATGGCTTTATGAAATTAAAATGCGGTTATAATTTTAATGGCAGTTATAATGGTTATGCTTTTAATATTGAAGCTAATAAATTATTGGATATGCAAAATGATTTTAAACATCCTTATTATATTGAAGATTTTAAATTATCTGATATTAATGCACATATGTTTGATGTACATTTTAAAGATGAAAAACATTTTAACCAAATTGCAAAATATTTTGATGATCGTATAATATTTAATGTTCATAGCGGACATAATTCAGCTGATGCCACAGTCATTGGTTATGATAAAGGGGTGGGGATAACAAAATTATTGAAAATATTAAATATTTCAGTAGAAGATAGTTATGCCTTTGGTGATGGCCTTAATGATATACCAATGTTTAAAGCGGTGGGGCATTCAATAGCTATGTTAAATGGTGTTGATGAAGCTAAAAAAGCTTGTGAATATATCACTGGTGATATTAATGATGGCGGCATTTATAAAGCATTGGCACATTATAAAATAATTGACTAAAAAATAAAAACCCAGTTATGGGTTTTTATAACGCTATTTAACTGTTACGTTTTGAGCTTGAGGACCACGATCAGATTGATTAATAGTAAATTCAACGATTTGTCCTTCTTCTAATGTTCTAAATCCTTCAGCATTAATTGCTGTGTAATGAACAAAAACGTCTTTTCCGTCTTCGTCATCAGTAATGAATCCATAACCTTTTTCTTGGTTAAACCATTTAACTTTTCCTGTACTCATTGTTGGTACCTCCTTGAAATATGTGCAAAAAGGAAATACTCTATGTAACTCGCGTAATCACAAATATCGGATTGTGGGTGGTACATAAAGGTAATACAATCTTCTAATACTTGTGATACTATGAAAATTATATTGCTACTTTTGCACTTTTATTGTACCATAATCAAATAAATAAAGCAATAGAGTGCTTTTTTGCTAGTTCGATAATATTGTTAATTTAAAATACACATTAATACTGTAGTATAAAATAATAACTTCTACCATTATCTTATTAACATTAGAATAAAACAATGGTAGAATAATATAGTATAAGACAAAGGAGGTTTTTATTATGCCATTTATTTCATTTACAACTAATCATAAATTGACACTTCGTCAAGAAAATGAAATCGCTAAAAGAACTGGGGAATTGATTAGTATTTTGCCAGGTAAAAAAGAAGAAAATTTAATGTTACATCTAGAAGATAATCAAATCATGTATTTCCGTGGCGAAGATATTCCATGTATGATGATTGCTGTTAAATTATATAATAAAGTTGATTTAAATGCTAAAAAAGAATTTACTGAAAAGTTAGTTGTGATGATCAAAGAAACGACAAATATTGATGTTGATGATATTTATGTATCTTTTGATGAATATCCAAACTGGGGTAAACAAGGTACATTGATTTAGAATGGTAAAATCCCGCTTATTTAGTGGGATTTTATTAAATATTTGGTTTTTATAATAGTATTAGAGAAAAACTTTTATAATTTTTTATTTTTCTCTTTACTTTTTGTAAAATATTATATATAATCTTTCTTGCGTTAAGCGAAAAATCTATTTTAATGTGGCGGACGTGGTGAAGTGGTTAACACACCAGATTGTGGCTCTGGCATGCGTGGGTTCGATCCCCATCGTCCGCCCCAGTTTTTATTACTTTTATTTTAATATGGCGGACGTGGTGAAGTGGTTAACACACCAGATTGTGGCTCTGGCATGCGTGGGTTCGATTCCCATCGTCCGCCCCATTTATATAGGGCATATATGATTTTATAATAGAAGTAAGATTAACACACTATATAAAATTTAATACTCGCTTAAAATTAAATGTTATAGATAAAGTTTATTATTTATAATTTAAAGGCGAAATAAAAACTAGAAATTACTATGGTTTCTAGTTTTATTATTTTATAAACCAATATTTTATAAAATATACTATTGTAAGAAAATAACATAATTAAACCATATGTAAAAAGGGTAATTATGTTTTTTATACGGTAAAGTTATTGATAAATAAAAAATGGCTCTATAATTTAAACGAAGATTTATAAATACTCTGTTTAAATTATAGGACCAAAAATCATCGATTATTCAACGATGATTTTATATTCGATAAATCGTATACATTCTTTGAATTTCATCTTTCAATTTATCTCTAAGTTCAATTGGTTTTAAAACCTCAACATGACTAGCTATTTGTAATAGATTTGTAAGTAGATCATTATCATTATTAACGTCATTAATTGAAACTTCAATAAATTGATGAAATTGTTCAATCTGGCTAATATTATTTTTAAAATATAGTGCTAATTTTTCAAAAATATCAGTATTACCTAAATATACACGTAATTTTAGGTTGATTTTGTTTTTAGTATCAAGTTTTAATGGATCGCTTTTTTGCCATGTATTTGTTTTAAAAGCTTCCATTTTATTTTGAATATTTTTTGGACAGTAACAAATTTTTAAATCAGTAATTCTATCTAAACGATAATATTTTAATTCAAAATCGGCATCCTTTGTATATTGATAGCCAGAAACATAAACTAAATCATTTTTTAGTTCAATATTTGTCGGATATAACAATATTGATCGGGAATTAACAGTATCAGTTAGTTTATTGTTAATGATATTATACTCTAAGCATTTAAAATCTAGACATGAATGACTATTAATGGCATTGATTATTAATTCTAGATTACTGTAAATTGAATTATCATTAGTACTATTTATGTTATCTAATAGATGATAATGATTAATACGGTATATCGAACTATCAGATAAAACTTTTTCAATTAGTTTAGGTTCTTCTTGATTTTCTAAATATGATATTTTATTTAATAGGTTGGCTAATAAAATAAGTTGCGCATCACTATAAAATGGCTTTTCTACGTAAGAACCTTTTTTTTGTTTTGTTACATAGTTTATCTTACCACCACTATTACTTTCAAAAGGTTGAATTAGTATATCATTGTAAACATTAATTAGATTATCAAATGTTTTAATTGATTCAATATCTGATTTAATTGTATTTCCTGAAACAGAAGCACTAATAGAACTGATTCTTGAAATCAACTCATCTCGTGATAGAGCATGATTTTGATCGGTTAATCTTTTTAATAGGTATTGAATTAATAAAATTCTAGTTCCGTTGCTAATTTCTCCCATTTTCTTCCCTCCTTGATTTATTTTACTTTATCTTGCAAAATATGTAAAATCGCAAACTTAAAATAAGATTAATTATTTGTTATTAAAAATATATTATTTAAATAAATTTGTAATTTTTTGAAAACAAATGTAAAAAAATGTATTTTATGTGTGATTTTATAGGAAGAAGAACATATTTTAGGAGTTTAATCATAAATAAAAGTATAAAGAAAACAATCTTTATACTTTTAGCTAAGTAATTCAGAAACCTCAGTTTCAAAATTACTAGAATTATAAGTACTGTAATATGTCGTATAGATTTCCTGGCTATCATCATTATCAATGATTGTCATAACGAATTCATACTCATAACATAATTCCATAATATTTTGCATGCCTTGAAAGGTGATATCGTAATGTTGATAGTTGTCATTTTCAATATTGATTTCTAACTTAGCACGATCTGGATAAATATCCCAATCAATTAAAGAACCATCGACGTTCCAGTCAATCAAAATAAAAGAAAGAGGGTCAATAATGGCATCATCTAATTGATCTTTTGCCCTAATGGTAATATATAATTTACTAAACATAGATTTTCCTCCGTAAAAATATTATATCAAAGTAAATTTTATATAAATATGGGAACATTTTGGAAATTTAAGATAAAAGAATATCTTTTAAACAGCCGAAAAACTCTCTTAAATAATAGTGTGGTGCAGTATCATCTCTTTCTTTAGCAGCATATGTATGGGCTGTTAAATTATGTTTATTTGCAAGCAGTTTACTTCGAAAACAGTGGAAACCATTAGTAATAATTACAACATCATAATCTTTATTTGTTTTTTCTTCAATAATTTCTTTACTATAAATAATATTTTCATTTGTATTAGTACTTTTATCTTCGGTAATAATAAGTGATTCATCAATACCTTTTTCTACTAAATAATCTTTCATTGCTTTGGCTTCGCTTATATTTTCGCCATCGCCTTGACCGCCACTAACAATAATTTTAGTGTTAGGAAATTTTTGATGATATTGTAAAGCTGCTTCTAATCGATAGCGAAGTAATGGTGAAGGCGATGAACCATTTAATCTAGCTCCTAGAACAATTACATAATCACATTCATGATTATATTTATTGTTAGATTCATAAATAATTAAGCTTTCAATTACTACAAATACTGTAATTCCTAAAATTAAAATAGCTTTGATACTGTAATTTATCCCTTTGGGTAAATTAGATAAAATACTAACTTTATTTTTTAGTTCATAAAAACTATAAAAACCAGTAATTATTGAAAAAATAGGGTAAATAAAATAAGCAGTTATAAATCTAGAATTAATTACTAAGATTATAAAATAAATGATTGAAATTATACTCAAAGTAATTAATAAATAATCAAATATTCGACAATTCTTTATCATATTGTTTAAAAAACTCCTTTTTATCATTCTATCATAAATATTTAAAGAAATTTCTTAAAAATATTTAAAATTGCACTAATTTATTACTTAGTAGTATAATAAAAGTATGTTGTAGGAGGAAATAATAGTGAAAGTTAAAAGATTTGAAAAATTAGGAATTGAACCATCATTATTAGGATTTGGATGTATGCGTTTTCCATTAACTGAAGATGGTAAGATTAATGAAACAGAAGCCGAAAAAATGATTGATAAAGCAATCGCTTCAGGGGTAACATATATTGATACTGCTTATCCATATCATAATGGCGATAGTGAACCTTTTGTTGGTAAAGTATTAAAAAAATATCGTCGTGATAGTTTCTTTTTGGCAACAAAATTACCAGTATGGAAGGTTAATAGTCAAGAAGAGGCTTTAAAGATTTTTGAAGATCAGTTAAAAAGATTAGATGTTGAATATGTTGACTTCTATTTATTACATGCTTTAGATAGTGAAAAATGGCAAAAAGTAATCGAATATGATTTGATTGGGATGTGTGAAAAATTAAGAGAAGCTGGAAAAATTCGTTATTTAGGATTTAGTTTTCATGATGAATATCCTGTATTTAAAGAAATTTTGGAATATCATAATTGGGATTTTTGTCAGTTACAATTAAATTATATGGATATGGATATTCAAGCTGGTATGAAAGGGTATCAGTTAGCTGAAAAAATGCAAGTACCAATTGTAGTTATGGAACCAATTAAAGGTGGTTCTTTGGCTAACTTACCAAAAGATATTGCTCAAAAATTCTTAGATTATAATCCTGATGCTAGTATTTCATCATGGGCATTACGTTATGTAGCTAGTTTATCAAATGTTAAAGTAGTTTTAAGTGGAATGTCAACTTACGATCAAGTACTTGATAATTTGAAGACATTTGAAAATTTTGAATATTTAAATCAAGATGAATTAATGTTGATTCAAGAAGTTCGTGATACTTTAAAAGCTCGTATGAAAAACGGATGTACTGGATGTAGTTACTGTATGCCATGTCCTTTTGGTGTCGATATTCCTAGCAATTTTAAATACTGGAATAATGCATTTGTTTATGATAGCCATGAACAATTCAAGGATAAACTAGCAAGCATGAAACCAGAAGCTAAAGCTGAAAATTGTCGTAAGTGTGGTAAATGTGAAAAACTATGTCCACAACAACTTTCAATTCGTGATGATTTACAAAAAGTTTCTGAATATTTAAATTTTGATAATTAAAAATAATATAAAAGGAGTTTATTATGGAATATTATCAATTACCAAAAACAGATTTAAAGGTCTCAAAGATTGCTTTAGGATGTATGCGAATTGCTGATAAAAGCGTTGAAGAAGTTGAAGAGCTAATTGCTACAGCTTTAGATTTAGGCATTAATTTCTTTGATCATGCTGATATTTATGGTGGGGGAAAATCTGAAGAATTATTTGGAGCAGTTTTAAAAAAACATCCTGAATATCGTGAAAAGATGATTATTCAAACTAAATGTGCCATTGTTCCAGGTAAACGTTATGATTTTTCTAAAGAACATATCATTAATAGTGTTAATGAATCTTTAAAAAGATTGAATTGCGATTATGTTGATATTTTATTATTGCATCGACCTGATGCATTATGTGATCCTCAAGAAGTGGCTGAAGCTTTTGATGAATTGTATGAAAGTAAAAAAGTAAGATATTTTGGTGTTTCTAATCATACGCCATATCAAATCAAATTATTACAAAAGTATTCAAAATATCCAATCATCATTAATCAATTACAACTTTCAATTGTTCATTCTGTTATGATTGATTCAGGATTAAATATGAATATGAAAGAAGATTGGGCTCAAGATAAAGATGGTGGCGTTTTAGATTTTTGTCGTTTAAATGATATCACTATTCAACCATGGAGTGTTATTCAGGCTTCTTGGGCTGAAGGAACATTTATTGATAATCCTGATTACGCTAAATTAAATCAGGAGTTAGAAAAATTAGCTAATGAATACCATGTTAGTAAAACGGCTATTGCTATTGCCTGGATATTACGTCATCCAGCTAATATGCAGCCTATTGTTGGAACAACTTCACCGGTTCATTTAAAAGAAAGTGTAGAGGCTATAAATGTTAAACTAACTAGACAACAATGGTATGATTTATATTTAGCTAGTGATAAACCATTACCATAGATTTTGGTTTTATGCTTTAACACACTAAATAAAAAAGAAGCGATGCTTCTTTTTTATTTAGTAATTATCGAGGCTTTCGCCATTACTTTGAATAACGTTTTTATACCAATTAAACGATTTTTTCTTTATTCTAGAAAAATCGCCACTTCCATCATCGTGTTTATTTACATAAACAAGACCATATCTTTTTTTCATTTCTCCAGTTCCTGCTGAAACAATATCAATGCAGCCCCATACTGTATATCCGATTAAATCAACACCATCTAATTCAACAGCATCTTTCATTGCTTTGATATGATTCTTTAAATATTCAATACGATAATCATCATTGATAGTTCCATCTTTTTCAATAACATCTTTGGCACCTAAACCATTTTCAACGATAAACATTGGTTTATGATAACGGTCATAAATTTGATTTAAAGCAATTCTTAGTCCAAGGGGATCGACAGTCCAACCCCAATTTGATGTTTTTAAATAAGGGTTTTTATATGCTATAAATTGATTTCCTTCAGTTTTTTTAGCATTTGGATCAGTTGAAGAAACAGTTGACATATAGTAGCTAAAACCAATATAGTCTACAGTTTCATTTTCAATAATCTTCAAATCATCTTTTTCCATTTTGATATGAATATTTTCTCTTTCAAATTTCTTTAATTGATATTCAGGATAATATCCTCTTACTTGAACATCCATATAAAATTCTTTTTGACGATTAAATTTAATTGCTTCCATAACATCTTCTGGTTTACATGTCATTGGGTAACTAGGTGTATAAGATACCATCATTCCAATTTTAAAATTGGGGTTAATTTGATGACCTAATTTAACAGCTTTCGCGCTAGCAACAAAGATATGATGATGAGCTTGATATAAATTTTGAGGATTATTATTATGAACGCCGATTTGACACCATCCAGATAAGACATTGATTTCATTAAATGTCATCCAGTATTTTACTTTATTTTTATAACGTTCAAAAATAGTTTTAGTATAAAAAAGGAAAAAATCAATGACTTCGCGACTTAGCCAGCCATCATAATGGTCAGCTAAATACATAGGCATTTCAAAATGGTTAATTGTCACCACCGGTTCAATACCAAATTTTAATAACTCATCAAAGATAAGATCATAGAACTTAAGTCCTTCTTCATTGATTTCATACATACCATTAGGACAGATTCTAGACCAGCTAATTGACATTCGAAAACATTTAAATCCCATCTTGGCCATTAAAGCGATATCTTCTTTCCAATGATGATAAAAATCAGTCGCCTCATGACTAGGGTAATAAGTATTTTCTTTAATATAGCCTGTACTATTTTCTGGTACTGGTCCTGTCATAGTGCTATCAACAGGAACTGCACCTATTTTCCCGTTAGCGGTTTTAAAAGTAACTTTTCTAGGAACCTTATATCCACCACCAGTTACAACATCAAATGTACTTAGGCCACGTCCTCCTTTGTTATAGCCTCCTTCATGTTGATTAGCTGCTGTAGCGCCACCCCATAAAAAATCTTCTTTAAAACTCATTATTATCCATCCTTTCAATAAAATTTTGATGATTTTATTGTATAAAGATGGTAAAGAAATATCCAATATTTATATTTTATATCTAATTATTCTATTTATCTATCATTGAAGTGTTGTTGCATCTTTGATAATAGCTTTTCAGCAATAGGTGTAAATACTTGATATTTTTTCCAGATAATATACATATTAGTTTTTAATTCTGGTTTTAGTACTCGAAAACAAAGCTCACTATTTTCACTAGTATCGACGATTTTATCAAAACTTAATGCGTAGCCAAATCCTTCTTTGACCATGATAGAAGCGTTATAAATAAGGTCAAAAGTTGCTACAATGTGTAGTTGATCTAATTTTTCTTTAAATAACTTTGGATAATCTTCAGTGATTCCTTGTCTTGATACAATTAAAGGTAGATCAATTAAATCTTCGATAGTGATATATTCTTTTTTTGCTAGTGGGCTATCTTTACGCATAATAACTCCCCAAGTATCACTGGTAGGTATTTTAATATAGTTATACTTAGATAAATCTACTTCTTGAACAATTATGGCAAAATCTAATAAACCTCGATCTAGTCTTTCAGCGATAACTTCAGTATTACCACTGTATAAATGAAATTTTACATTTGGATATTGAAGCTGTAAATCTTTAGCAACTGTTGCAAAATAGCTAAATGATTCAGATTCAGCAGCACCAATATAGATATCGCCACCAGTAATATCATCTAATGCCTGGAATTCTTCCATCGTTTTATCAACCATGCTTAAAATATCTTCAGCTCTTTTTCTTAAAAGAAGACCTTCGTCAGTTAATTTAATACTATAATTACTGCGGATAAATAACTTTTTACCAATTTCTTCTTCTAATTGCTTTATTTGTTTAGATAAGGTAGGTTGGGTTACATGAAGATATTTTGCAGCTCTAGTCATATTTTCTTCTCTTGCGATTGCTAGAAAATAACGTAAAACTCTTATTTCCATTTTAATCACCTCTATGTTTATTATACAGAAGATAATTATTCTTAAAAAGAATAACTTGATATAAATTATAAATATTAGACATTTTAATGACTGAAAATTAGAATGTTATTTAATTAATAGGGGGTGATATTATTGCCAGATTATTATGATCAAAATAGTTGTTTTATAGAAAATTTATTGGATGCTGGATGTGATCATGAAATGATTGAAAAATGTAAATTATTGAAAAAAGCACAACAAATTGATTCGTTGATTTATGTTTTATCAAAACATCGAAATAAGCTTATAGATAAATTGCATCAATATCATCGTCAAATTGATAGTTTGGATTATTTATTATGTAAATTAAAAAAAGATATTGAATAAAATAACTGTTCTATATCAATTAAATATAGTATTAATGAAAATAAATTGAGGAGAAAAGATGAAGGTAATAGGAATAAACGGTAGTTCTAGAAAAGATAGTAATACTACAATACTTATTAAATATATTTTTAAAGAGTTAAATAAGGAAGGAATAGAAACAGAATTAGTAACTCTCTATGACAAAAAAATTAATTCCTGTCGTGCCTGCTTTGCTTGTAATAGTAGAAAAAATTGTGTTTATAAAGATGATTTTAATGATGTTTTTAACAAAATAATGACTGCTGATGGAATCATATTAGGCTCACTAGTATATATGGCTAATATATCTTCATCTATGCAAGCTTTATTAGAAAGAGCTGCAGTTGTATTGGATATGAATAAAGAAACCCTTTCAATTAAATATAAAGCAGGAGCATCCATCGTATCACTTCGACGTGGTGGTGGTTTAAATGCAGTGGATGCAATGAATCATTTTTTTCTTGAATCAGCAAATGATTATTGTTGGTTCAACATATTGGAATATGGTTTATGGTCAATTACCAGGTGATGTTGAAACTGATTTAGAAGGAATCGAAAACATGAAAAATATTGGTCAGAATATGGCATATGTTTTAAAAAGGTTAAAAAAAAGTGATGGAAATGATTCAAAAAGAATTTAAAGGCTTAAAATTTTTTTGCTATAGATAAAAACTATAGTAAACCGATAAATTTTTATATTTTTCAAATAGTAATTAGCTTGTTAAAATATCCGGTAGATATTATAGGAGGATGAATTAATGAGTAACTTACAAATACCTTTTAAATATGATTTTGTCGGTAGTTTTTTACGACCAGAGAAATTAAAAAACGCTCGAAAAGAATTTGAGGCTGGTTCAATATCTTACGGTGAATTAAAAAATGTCGAAGATGAATGTATTATTGATTTGGTAACTAAAATAAAAAAACTAGGATATCATGTTATTACTGATGGTGAATTTAGACGTGCTACTTGGCATTTAGATTTTATGTGGGATTTTGAAGGAGTAGGGCATTCTAAGACAAATACTGGTTTACCATTTCATGGTGAGGCAGCAATGATTGATGATACTTATTTAACTGGTAAAGTTAAATTAACACATGAACATTCATTTGTTGATCATTTTAGATTTATTAAAGCATTAGAAGATGAAAATACAGTAGCTAAGCAAACAATTCCTGCACCAGCTCAATTTTTAGCACAATTTATAATGCCTTTTAATAGAGAAAATACTGAAAAGTATTATTCAAGTGATGAAGAATTAATTAATGATATTGTTGCTGGTTATAAAAAGGTAATTGATGATTTGTATAATGCAGGATGTCGAAATTTACAATTTGATGATTGTACTTGGGGAATGATGGCTGATAAAACTGGTCATCTTGCATATGGAACTACTCCAGAAGGACTAAAAGAAATCCAAAAGATTCATAAAGATATTAATAATAAGGTTATTGCTAATGCGCCAAAAGATATGGTCATTAGTATGCATGTTTGTAGAGGAAATTTCCATTCTACATATGCCAATAGTGGTGCCTATGATCCAGTAGCCGATGTTTTATTTGGCAATCAAAATGTTGATGCATTTTATTTAGAATTTGATGATGAAAGATCTGGTGGATTTGCACCACTGGCAAAAGTGTCTGGAGATAAAAAAGTTGTTTTAGGTTTAATTACAACAAAATCACCAGTTTTAGAAAATAAGGAAGAGATTATCGCTAGAATCAATGAGGCTAAAAAATATATTCCATTAGATAGACTATGCTTAAGTCCCCAATGTGGCTTTGCTTCTTGTGAAATTGGAAATAAACTAACTGAAAAACAGCAATGGGCAAAATTAGAGTTAGTTAAAGAAATAGCAGATGAAATTTGGAAATAATCTTAAAATAGGCAAAAGAAGGTCAAAGAGATCTTCTTTTTTGTTTATTAAAATTATACTAAAAGTAATTGAAGAGATTTAAAATAATATTATTGTTTGATAAAATAATTACATTAAAATATTACTATTATAAGGAAGATAAAATGGAATTAAAATTTATTACATCAAATGACAAAGAATGGCAAAAAGCAATAGAATATATCCAAAATTGTCCGTGGAAAGCTGGAAAATCATTAGCTAGTAAAATGATTAATAACTATTTTAATGATTGGCAGCGTGTTTTGATTGTTTTAAAAGATAATAATATTATTGCTTTTTGTACATTTACTAAAGAAGATTGCATTAAAGATGTAAATTATAGACCATTTATTGGCTATATTTATGTTGATGAAAAATATCGAGGTTACCGATTAAGTAAAAAAATGATAGATAAGGCTATTGATTATGCAAGCAGTTTAGGATTTACAGCAGTATATATAGTATCAGATCATGTAAATTTATATGAAAAATATGGCTTTAAAATATGTGATTATAAAGAAAATCGGCATGGAAAGATTGAAAAAATATATCAGAAAAAAATATAGGAAGTTATTAATAAATGAATTAAAATAAATGATTTTTTAAAGAATTTATTATCGTTTAAAGAGAAAAGTATGGATTTTAAAATTGTTGAAAAAGAAGCATTTAATTTTGTTGGAGTCAGTAAACGCGTAGCCTTGCAATTTGAAGGTGTAAATAACGAAATAGTAAAATTGACACAAGGAATAACAGAAAATCAATGGAAGGAGTTACGTGAATTACAAAATATTGAACCATTTGAAGTAGTAAATGTATCTTATGATTCTGATAGCGATTTTCTTGAAGAAAAAGGCCATTTAACACATTTAGTTGGGGTTTTAACTACACGAGAGGATTTTAGTAATCAATTTGATAAGTGTTCAATGCCAGCTTGTACATGGGCAGTTTTTCCAAATAAAGGGCCATTTCCTTCTACACTACAAAATACGATGGCCAAAATATATTCAAAATGGCTGCCTGCTTCTAATTATGAATTAGCATTTTCTTTTTCCTTTTCTTTTACTAAAATGAATGAATATAAAGAAGATTATGCATATAGTGAGATCTGGATTCCTGTTAAGCTAAAAAAATAATTTATTGATATAGAATGATGTATACTTTTGATATGGGTATAAATAATTTGGATTAAAATAATAAAAGATATTAATAGAAATTTCAGTTGACAGTGACGTTACGTTCCAAATTATAATCTAATCAAGAGGTGAAGGTAATGGAAAAATATAGTTATAGAGAATTTGCAAATATTACTCATACAACACTTAGAACTTTAAGATATTATGAAAGCATAAATTTGATTATACCAGTTATTGAAAATGGTAGAAAATATATTGAAGAAGATTATTTTATACAATTACAGACAATACAGCTTTTAAAGAAAGCAGGCTATACTCTAGAAGAAATCAAATACATTATTAAGGATAAAAACATTGAAGAACAAATAGTCATGCAAAAAGATTTATTAAATATACAGTTAACTAATACTAAAATAATGTTATCTCTTATTGATGAAATACAAAATGAAAATAACATGAATATTTCAAAAATATATACAAAATTTTTACAAATTCAAAATAGACAAAATTTACAACTTCAATTTGAAACACCAGATGGATTAAAAAACAAGGGTTTTATTTCATCATAAACATACCCATTTTGATCAAAACTTTCATGAATGGATGTTTGATCATTATCAATTTAACGATAGTGACAAGATTTTAGAAATAGGTTGTGGAGATGGTACATTATGGCAATGTAATAAAGATAGGATTCCTAAAAATATTGAAATAATTTTAAGTGATATTTCTCAAAAGATGATAGATGAAAGTTATTTGAAACTTTATGACATCTCACAAATAAAATCTTTTGATTTGGCTGATTGTTTTCATTTGCCATATGATGATGAAAGTTTTGAAATTATAATCATTAATCATGTTTTAATGTATTTTGAAAATTTAGATCAGGCTTTAAAAGAAATATATAGGGTACTAAAAAAAGGAGGTACTATATATTGTTCGACAATAGCTAAGGATATGATGGTAGAAAGAGATGAGATGTTAAAAAAATTTGATTCTAAAATATCATTTGATCAAGAGATATTATATAACCGATTTGGATATGAAAATGGTAAAGAAAAATTAATCAAATATTTTTACAATGTTGAATCATTTGATCGTAAAGAAACTTATGAAATTACAGATATGGATTTATTTTATCAATTTATATTAAGCGGAAAAGGACTGAGTCCTAATTTAGAACCGTTATATAGAAAAAAAGTGCAATTTTACCAATATTTAAAACATTATTTTGACAAAAATAAGATTTTTTATTTAACAACACATGCGGGAATGTTTAAAGCAAGAAAAGATTGATAAAACGAAAAATATTTATTATAAGTAATAAGTTGTAATTTTTATAAAAAACGACAAATTTAAAATTATTAATCTAAATAAATTTGCTTCATCTTTACCTAAATATGACCCAATTAAAAATATTTGATAATATATTATTGTTCAATTAATAAAAAGAATATGGAGAAAAAGATGAAAAAGATATTAGTAACAGGTGGTACGGTTTTTTTAAGTAGATATATCGCTGAGTATTATGTTTCTAAAGGAGATAGTGTCTATGTATTAAACAGAAATACAAGATTGCAATCTCGAGGAGTTAAACTAATTGAAGTCAATAGGCATCACCTGCAAGAAAAGTTAAAGAATATGAGTTTTGATGTAGTTATCGATGTTGTTGCATATAATGAAAATGATATTAATGATTTATTAGATGGTTTAGGTAATTTTAAACAATATATCATGATAAGTTCTAGTGCGGTTTATCCTGAATATGGCAGTCAGCCTTTTAAAGAGAATAGTGTTTTAGCAAAAAATAAGTTTTGGGGAAAATATGGGACTGATAAAATCGCTGCTGAAAAAACACTTATGCAAAGAGTGAGTGATGCTTATATTCTTAGACCACCATATTTATATGGACCGATGAATAATGTATATCGAGAAGCTTTTGTTTTTGATTGTGCAATTGATGATAGACCATTTTATTTGCCTAAAGATGGTTCAATGAAATTACAATTTTTCCATGTTAAAGACTTATGTCGGGTTATAGATTTTCTTATAGAAAATAAACCGGTACAACACATTTTTAATGTAGGAAATAAAGAAGCAATTACTATCAAAGAATGGGTAGAAGCTTGTTATGGTGTGTTGAATAAAAAGCCTAAGTTTATAAATGTTTATGATAATATAAATCAAAGAAAATATTTTAGTTTTTATGATTACGAATATTATTTGGATGTTACAAATCAAGATACTTTAATATCATCAACACTATCATTAGAAGATGGTTTAAAAGAGTCATATGAGTGGTATATAAAAAACATGGATGAGGTAAATAAAAAGCCATTCATTGAATTTATTGATAATAATATGTCTAATAAAACAAATGAATTATAAGATGTTGTTTTAGTGTTATTGCAAGATACTTGAGAGTTTAATTACTATTCTATTGAGTATCTTTTATTTTATTTTATACTATAAATCAAGTATAATTATGATAAATAAGTTTTATTGCAAATAAAAATAACTATAATTTAAAATTAAATGTTTAATATAAAATAAAGGAGATGGTTTTAATGAAAATTTTAGCTTTTACAGGTGCGGGAATATCAAAGCAATCTAATATTCCTACTTTTATGGAACAGCCTGAAGTTAGAGAAAAGTTGTTTAGAGATTATGCTAATACTCATCATGAAGAATATAACGAAGTTATTAGACAATTAAAAGCTAATATGAATGGGGCAAAACCAAATGATGCCCATATTGCTTTAGCTGAATATAAAATTCCAGTTATTACAATGAATATTGACGGATTACATAAGTTGGCTGGAAGTGATGCATTAGAAATGCATGGTGGTTTACCTGAAGATGATGAAATGGATCAAGCCTGGTCATTATATAATAAGCCGGTTTTATATGGTGACCCTGCGCCAAATTATCAAAAAGCATATGAAATGGTTTATGGTCTAGGACCTGGTGATGTATTTTTAGTGATTGGATGTTCTTATCATACCGCAATAGCTGTTGATTTAAGAGAGGTTGCTAAGTCAAGGGGAGCAAGAATTATTGAAATTCAAGATGATGCTGCTCATAATGTTAGGAAAGTATTGGATAAATTGATTAAGTAAATATGATTTTAAAAAAAGGAGTATCAGTATAAAACTTTTGGATCAGTACAGTAAGAAAATAGGATGCTTTTAATATATTATTATATGTTTTATACAAATTTTATTTATGGAGGTAACTGAATTTGGATAATAAAAAATATGTTGGAAGGATTCTTGAGGTTAAAATAGACAGAGAATTTGGAAGTAAACATCCTGACTATGGTTTTATTTATCCAATTAATTATGGGTATGTTCCAAATACCATTAGTGGGGATAGTGAAGAATTAGATTGTTATATATTAGGAGTATTTGGACCAATAAAATATTTTACTGGAAAATGTATCGCATTGATTCATAGAATCGATGATAATGATGATAAATTAGTAATAGTTCCAACGAATAAAAACTATAGTAATGAGCAAATTGAAGCTTTAGTAGAATTTCAAGAACGTTTTTTTAAACATATAATTATAAGATGAACCCTAGCATTATAAATGTATGTATATCTATATTTACGAAATAATCAAAAGATGATTAAATGAATAAAGTTTAGTCATTATATAATAAGTTATTTTTGTATGGTAATCCTATTACTAATTAGAATGGCGTTAGAAGAGATAAAAAAATAAATATTTATTAATTGACAAAAAAATTATTTACTAGTATTATGTTAATAACATAATAAATTAAATACGAAGAATTGAACTAGTAGGCTAGGCGTTTAGGCAAAGAGAGTATCGGTGTGGTGTGACGATATCCAAACAAATAGTTGAATACATCAAGGAGTAGAATGTTGAAAATAGTAGGCATCTCCGGGAACACCCGTTATCGTGTTAGAGTATGAACCATAATTAATATGGCGTACTTGATGAGGCTGATAGGGTGACCTATTAGTGAATAAAGGTGGTACCACGAAGTTATCTCGTCCTTTGCTAGGACGAGTTTTTTTGTTATATAAGGAGGAAAATTAAATGATTATTGTTTTAAAACCGCATACTAATGATGAAAATATTAAAAAAATTGAAGGGATAATTCGTGATAATGGTGCTGAACCACATGTATCAAAAGGAGAAATTCAAACAATTATTGGAATGGTAGGAGATACTACCAGAATCGATCCTAAAGTAATTGAAGTAGAAGAATGTGTTGAAAAAGTAATGAAGGTTTCTGAACCATATAAATTAGCTAACCGAGCTTTTCATCCTGAAGATACAATTGTCGATGTAGCTGGGGTTAAAGTTGGTGGTGATAATCTGGCTTTGATTGCTGGACCATGTTCTGTTGAAAGTGAAGAACAGGTAATTGAAATAGCTAAATCAATCAAAGCTTCAGGAGCTAATATTTTAAGAGGTGGTGCTTTCAAACCAAGAACTTCACCATATGCATTCCAGGGAATGGGATCATCAGGATTAGATATTTTAGTAGCAGCTAAAAAAGAAACAGGACTGCCAATCTGTTCGGAATTGATGGATGCATCATATTTAGATGAATTCAATGAAAAAGTTGATTTGATCCAGATAGGGGCAAGAAATATGCAAAACTTCGATTTATTGAAAAAAGTCGGAGCCGGGACTAAAAAACCAATCTTATTAAAAAGAGGCTTGAGTGCAACATTTGAAGAATGGATCATGTCAGCAGAATATATAATGGCAAGTGGAAATCCAAATGTCATCTTATGTGAAAGAGGGATCAGAACATTCGAAAGCTATACTAGAAACACATTGGATTTACAGGCAATCCCAGTAGTAAAGAAATTAACTCATTTACCAATAGTAATCGATCCAAGTCATGCCGGAGGAAAATGGTGGTTAGTAGAACCAATGGCAAAAGCAGCGATAGCAGCGGGAGCCGATGGATTAATGGTAGAAGTGCATAACAATCCAGAAAAAGCATTATGCGATGGACCACAATCATTAAGACCAGAAAAATATGAAAATTTATTAAAACAGATATCACAAATTGCTACTGTAGTTGGTAAAAAAATGTAATCTTTGCTAGTAGTTAAAGAGTCTTATTTTCATACAAAATATTATATAAGGAGTTATAACGATGGATTTAATGGTATCTTTAAAAGAAAATAGTTATCCAATTTATATTGAAAGTGGAATTTTAAATCATGCAGATAAATATATTAAACAAATATTTCAAGGCAATAAAATAATGATAATTTCCGATGATCAGGTTTATGGCTATTATGGTAAACAATTGACGGATCTTTTAAGTAAAGATTATCTAGTTGATCATGTAATAGTAGAACACGGAGAGCAATCAAAACAGTTTGATATCTTACCATCGTTATATAAAGCATTATTGAATTTTAAATTGACAAGAACAGATTTAATTATTGCTTTAGGTGGTGGTGTCATCGGAGATTTGGCTGGATTTGTGGCGGCAACGTTTTTAAGAGGAATAAAATTTGTTCAGATTCCTACTTCTTTATTAGCTCAAGTTGACTCATCAGTAGGTGGTAAAGTAGCGGTTGATTTACCAGAGGGAAAAAATTTAGTTGGAGCTTTTTATCATCCCAAAATGGTATTGATTGACCCGCTTACTTTAAAAACTTTACCAGAACGTTTTATTTATGATGGGATGGCTGAAGTAATAAAATACGGTTGTATTAAAGATAAAAGATTATTTGATAAATTAAATAGTTATCAAGATTTTAATGATTTATATCAAGATATTGATCAAATTATATATCGTTGTGTTGATATTAAGCGTGATGTAGTTGAAAAAGATCAATTTGATTTTGGTGATCGGTTAGTCTTAAATTTTGGTCATACTTTAGGTCATGCTTTAGAACAATATTATCATTATCAAAAATATTCACATGGTGAAGCAGTAAGTATTGGAATGGTACAACTTACAAAGATTGCTGAAGAACATAATTTATCACCACAAGGATTGCATCTACAAATACAAGAACTTTGTCAAAAGTATCATTTACCAGTAGTTAGTAATGTGGAAACTGAAAAATTAATCGATGCAATCAGTTTAGATAAGAAAAATATAAATAAAAAATTATCATTGATATTATTAAAAGATATTGGTGATAGTTATGTTTATCAAAGTGATTATTCATTAATAAAAGCAAAGGATCGGATATAAAATGACAGCAGTAAAAATAACACCAACTAAATTATCAGGAACTATTCAGGTTCCACCATCTAAATCATTAGCTCATCGAGCAATAATTGCAGCTAGTTTGGCTAAGGGAATTAGTCGAATTGATAATATTGAATATTCAAAGGATATTCAAGCAACAATCAAAGCAATGGTATCTTTAGGTACTACAATTGAACAATATGATGATTATTTAATTATTGATGGAACTACTACTTATACTAAACAAAATTGTGAGATCGACTGTGAAGAATCAGGGTCTACTTTAAGATTTATGGTACCTATTTCTATTGTTTGTTCCAATAAAGTCCATTTTACAGGTCGTGGTAATTTAGGAAAAAGACCATTAGATACTTATTATGAAATTTTTGATGAGCAAAATATAGGTTATTTATATAAACAAGATATTTTAGATTTATATATCAATGGAAAATTAAAGCCAGATTGTTTTAAAATACCTGGTAATATTTCGTCACAGTTTATTACAGGATTATTATTTGCTTTACCGCTTTTAGATGGTGATTCAACAATAAAAATTACATCGCCATTAGAATCTAAAGGCTATATTGATTTAACTTTACAAATATTAAATCAATACGGAATAAAAGTAATAAATCATGATTATCAAAAATTTGAAATTCCTGGCAATCAAAAATATTATCCGCATAATTATCGCGTTGAGGCTGATTTTTCTCAGGCAGCATTTTTCCTGGTTGCCGGTGCGATTGGTAATGATGTAGTTTTGACAGATTTAAATTTAGATTCTTTACAGGGCGATAAAATGATATTAGATTATTTAGCGGCTATGGGAGCTAAGATTGATGTTGTAAGTGACGGTATTAAAGTTATTAGCGATAATTTAAGTGCTATAAAGGTTGATGCTAGTCAATGTCCTGATGTCATTCCAGTTTTAAGTGTTGCTTTGGCTTTAGCTAATGGTAAAAGTGAAGTAGTTAATGCAAGAAGACTAAGAATTAAAGAGTGTGATCGAATTGTTGCAACAACTACCCAAATTAATCAAATTGGTGGTAAAGTTCAAGAACTAGATGAGGGAATGATTATAAATGGCGTAAAAGAATTTGATGGTGGTAATTGTAAAAGTTTTGCTGATCATCGAATTGCTATGATGCTAGCTATCGCTGTTACTCGCTGTAATAGACCAATTATTTTAGATAATATGGAATGCGTTGAAAAGTCGTATCCAAGTTTTTGGCAAGACTATCAATCATTAGGAGGAATTATTGATGTCATCGACATGGAAAAATAATATTGAAATTACAATTTTTGGTGAATCGCATGGAAAAGCAATCGGAATTGTTCTTGGAAATTTGCCAAGTGGTATTAAAATTGATTTCGATGCTGTAGCAAAGGAAATGAAACGCCGTGCGCCAGGGCAGGATAAAATGTCAACGAGCCGTAAAGAAGCTGATCAGGTAGAAATTATTAGCGGTATTCAAGATGGAATTACAACTGGGGCACCTCTTTGCGGGATGATTTATAACAGTGATCAGCATTCTAAAGATTATTCATTATTGAAAGAAAAAATGCGTCCTGGTCATAGTGATTATCCAGCATTTGTTAAGTATAAAGGTTTTAATGATGTTCGTGGTGGTGGTCATTTTTCAGGTAGAATTACTGCGCCAATTGTTTTTGCTGGTGCTATTGCAAAGCAGATTTTAATGCAAAAAGGGATTTATATTGGGGCACATATTTTAAGTATTAAAAATATATATGATGAAAATTTTGATCAAAGATTATCATTAGATACATTAAATTATCTTAGCAAGCAGCATTATCCAGTAATTAATCAGGAAATTTATGATCAGTTTGTTGAAACGGTTGATCAAGCTCGAATGAATTTAGATTCAGTTGGGGGAAAAATTGAATGTGCAATAGTTGGATTAGAACCTGGTTTTGGGGAACCATTTTTTGATTCGATTGAAAGTCATTTATCAAGTTTATTATTTTCTATTCCAGCGGTAAAATCAGTTGCTTTTGGTAATGATAAAATCAGTGAATTATATGGTAGTGAAGCTAATGATTGTTATTATTATGATAAAGAGGGAAAAGTAAAAACTACTTCTAATAATAATGGTGGTATTACTGGTGGTATTTCTAATGGTATGCCAATTGTTTTTACTGTAGGAATCAAGCCAACACCATCAATTGGAAAAGAGCAAAAAACTATTGATGTAAAACATCAGGAAAATACTACCCTTGCTATTAAAGGACGCCATGACCCTTGTATTGTTTTTAGAGCAACAGTTGTAGTTGAAGCGATGGCTGCATTAGCAATGTTAGATTTGGTGAGGTAGATTATGAAAGATTTAAAACAGTGTCGACAAGAAATTGATGAAATAGATAAACAATTAATAAAACTTTTTGAAAAACGGATGTCGTTAAGTAAAGAAGTAGTAACCTATAAATTAGCGCATGATATGGAAATTTTCCAGCCTCAACGTGAACATGAAGTAATTGAAAAAAATGCGGCTCGAATTGAAAATAGTGAATTAAAAGAGTATGCTAAAAAATTTGTTCAAGACATCATGGATATTGGAAAAAGTTATCAGGCTACTTTCATTCCTTTAAAAGATGCTTATCATCTAGCTTGTCGAAAACATGAAAATGTAAAAGTAGGATATGCAGGAGTACCTGGGGCTTTTGCTCATCAGGCGATGCTTGAGTATTTTGGTGATGTTAATAATATTAATTATGTTAATTTTAAAGATGTCTATGAAGCTTTGAAAAATGATGAAATTGATTATGGTATCGTACCTTTAGAAAATTCATCAACCGGGGCTATTAACGATAATTATGATTTAGTTCGTGATTATGATTTTTATATTGTTGGCGAACATAGCGTTGATATTACTCAGCATTTGCTTGGATTAAAAGGTGCAAAAATTGAAGATATTAAAGATGTTTATAGCCATCCTCAAGGAATTATGCAATCGTCTAATTATTTACGAGCTCATCAAAATATAACTGTTCATGATTATTCAAATACAGCAGCAGCAGCTAAATTTGTCAGTGAAAGTAATGATAAAACTAAAGGAGCAATTGCTTCAAAAATTGCTGCTAAATTATATAATTTAGATATAATTCAAGAAAATATTCATAATGAACAAAGTAATAATACAAGGTTTATTATTATCGGTAAACATTTAGAAGATCATGAACAAACTGATCGTGTTAGTATTGTTTTTACTTTAGAACATCAAGTTGGAAGTTTACATAGTGTTTTAAAAACAATCAGAGACCATCATATTAATTTATCAAGAATAGAATCGCGCCCAATAAAAGATAAACGCTGGCAATATTATTTTTATATTGATTTTGAAGGCAGTTTGCATGATGATAATGTTAAACTGGCACTTGAACAAATGAAAACTAAATGTTTAACACTACGAGTAATTGGAAATTATCAACATGCATAGGGGGTTAAAATGAAAAATATTGTATTAATTGGTATCATGGGTTGTGGTAAGACTACTATTTCTAAATTATTAGCTGAAAAATTACAGCGTCCGGTTATTGATATTGATGAATATATTGTTGAAAAATATAATCAATCAATTAATGAGATGTTTGCAATTAGCGAAGATTATTTTCGTCAAAATGAAACAGCATGTTGTAAAAATCTTGCTGATATTCAAGGCCATATAATTTCTACTGGTGGTGGAGTTATTTTAAAAAAGGAAAATATTGATTATTTGAAGAAAAATGGAATTGTTTTCTATATTGATCGTCCTATTGATAATATTATCGAAGATGTTCATGTTGCTTCACGACCATTATTACAAGAAGGACCACAAAAACTTTATGATCTTGATAAACAAAGACACCAGTTATATTTAGATGCTTGTGATTATCATTTGATTAATGATAGCAGTTTAGAAAACATTGTTAATAATATTATTTCAATAATTAATGATAATTAATAAATACAGGATGTTGAAATGGATTTCGTTATTTGGACATGCAAATAATGGTGTTCATTTCACTTATACCTGTATTTTTTATTCTTTGTCTCGATATGATTTATATTTATGCTATAATTTAGCTTAGGTGAGAGAAATGGAATTAATTAAACAAGCATATGTCGATAAAGATTTACCTCAAGGCTGGAAACCATATTATATATTTATAATTCAGGTAAATAATGAAGAAGTTGGAAAAATTGTTTTACGTGAAGGAACAATCGAGCAGCGTTATTATGATGGCCATATTGGCTATAGTGTAGAGCCGCAATACCGTGGTCATAATTATGCCTATCAGGCAGTAATAAAACTAAAAAAGATAGCTAAAAGATTAGGCTTTGAACAGTTAGTAATTACTTGTTCACCTGATAATATTGCTTCTAAAAAAACGATAAAAAAATTAAACGCTAAATATCTTGAAACAAAAACGATACCACCAGAATATCAAAAAGATTTCAGGGATGATGAAAGAGTTAAAGAAATTTATATAATAGAATTATAAAGGAGTATAAAAATGAGATTTGTTCATATCGGAGATATTCATCTTGGCAAATGGCTTTACCAGCAAAGCTTGTTAGATATTCAAGCAGATTTATTAGATCAGGTATGCAATTATTTAGTTGATAATGATATTGATGTATTGATCATGGCAGGTGATATTTATGATCGTAGTATCCCAAGTAATGAAGCAGTTGATGTCTTAAATGATTTTTTAACTAAAGTGATTTTAAAACATCATAAAAAAGTGTTGATGATTGCTGGTAATCATGACAGTGCAAGTCGTTTGCAATTTGCTAGTGGATTATTAAAACAAGAAGGGTTATATATTGAAGCTTACCCACCTAAAGAATTAAAACCTGTTACAATAGATGGAGTGAATTTTTATTTACTGCCTTTTTTTAAACCTTCTTATATTCGTTATTTATTTAAAGATGAAAAAATTACTACATATCAGGATGCTTTTGCATGCTATTTAAAAAATCAAAATATAGATTATTCTAAAACCAATGTTTTAATTACGCATCAATTTATTGCCGGTAATCAAGATAATATTAGAAGTGATAGTGAAGCTATTTTAAATGTAGGTGGAACAGAAATTATTGATGTTAATTTAGTTAAGCAATTTGATTATGTTGCTTTAGGACATCTTCATGCACCACAAAAAATTTCTAAAGAAGCAATTCGTTATAGTGGTAGTTTAATGGCTTATTCATTTGATGAAGTTAATCAAAGTAAAAGTATTGTTGATGTTGAAATCAGCAATAAAAATGTATCTTATCAATTAATTAGTCTTAAGCCTAAACAAAATCTAATCAAAATCAGTGGCTATTTTGATGAATTGATGGCTGATACTTATCCAGGTAATAATCTAGATTTTATTGCGATTGAATTATTAGATAAATCATTGATTCCAAATGCCATCGATTATTTAAGATCTAAATTTTTAAATGTTCTACAAATAACTTATCCATCTTTAGTAAATGAACAGGATGAACATAATTTGACTAAAGCTGATAGTGGATTTGAAAAATTAAATCCCGTAGAATTGTTTGAGCAGTTTTATAATAAAATAAAAGGCGAACAATTAAGTGATGAGGGTAAAAAAATTGTAACAGAAATTTTGCTTGGAGGTGATGATAATGCTGCCTAAAAAATTAACAATGTCAGCATTTGGGCCATATTTACAGACTGTTAATATTGATTTTGAAAATTTCATTAATAATGGTCTTTTTTTAATCACAGGTCCTACCGGAGCTGGTAAAACTATGATTTTTGATGCTATTATGTTTGCATTATATGGCGTTTCAAGTGGTAGTGAACGTAGTAGCGAACAATTTCGTAGTGATCTAGCTGGTAATGACACTCCAACATATGTAGAATTAGAATTTGTTTTACATCAAGCAAACTACAAAGTTAGACGTTCTCCTAAATATTATTTAACTAATCGTAAAACTCCAAAAATGCCTAGTGCAATTTTGACAATGCCTGATGGCAAAATGATTGAAGGGGTTAAGGAAGTAAATTTAAAGATCAAAGAATTGTTAGGTATTGATGATAAGCAATTTAAACAGATTGTAATGATTGCTCAAGGTGAATTTACTAGATTGATTTATGCAACTAGTGAAGATAGAGAAAAGGTATTAAGAAATTTATTTAAAACAGATAATTTAGGTTTATTACAAGAACGCTTAAAAGATGAGGTGCGGGAATATAAAAGTAAATATGATTTATTATTTAATCAGCGTAATCTTTTATATCAAAATTTAAATTTAGAAAATAATGAAATTAATTTAGAAGAGTATATCAAAGAGTATCAAGATAAAATTACTAAAGAGGAAAAGCAATATCGCCAAGTACAAAATGAGTATAATAAAAAGAATCAGGAATTGAATCTTCATCGTTTGATAAATCAACGATTTGAACAATTAGAACAGTTAAAAAATAAATTTGAAAAAATTGAAAAACAAAAAGTTGAGTATAATTCATTAAAAGAAACAATTACAAAATTAAAAAAAGCTACTAAATTACAAAATAGCTATAATCAAGTAAAAAATACTAAAATAAATCTTGATAAATTAACGATACAATTAGATGATTTACAAAAAGAATTATCAAATAAACAAAGTGTTTTGAATACGCAATTAGAAAAATATCAACAGATTCCTAATTATCGTAATCAATTAGCAAATGAACAAATTGAATATGAAAAGTTGTTGGAAACAAAAAAACGTTTTACTGAATATCAAAAGGATATTTTGGAAAAAGAAAAGGTTGAAAAAAAATGGCAGCTTTTAAAAGACAAAAACATTGAATTAGAAAATAAATTAGCTAAATATAATAAATTAATTGAAAAAGATACTTTAACTATAAGTCGCTTGGATTCATTAAAAAGTAAGTATGAATTAACAAACCAGGAATATGAAAAAATTCATCAGCATAAATTAGAAATCCATACTTTAAATAGTGAGTATGATAATTATGTTTTAAGTGATTATAGTTGTTGTGAACTTCGTGAACAATATCAAGATATTGAAAAAGATTATCAGTATGAAAAGAAAGTTTACGATGATATTGAACATCGTTATCGAATCAGTCAGGCAGGTATTTTAGCTAGCCAGTTACAAGATAATCAGCCATGTCCTGTTTGCGGTTCATTAAAGCATCCCCATCCAGCTAGTATAGATTTTGAAATTGTCGATCATGATGATTTAAAAAGGGCAAAACAGAAGTTTGATCATTTTAGTGAAAGACGAAATGAAATTTTTAATGAACTGATGTTAAAACATAAAGAAACTGAATTAATGAAAAAGCATTTAGATGAAGATGCTAAAAGATTAGGTATTGATGATGAACTAGGGAAAGAAGTTTTTATTAAAGTATTGGGGTCAGTTAATATTAAAGAGCGTCATTTATTAAAAAATGCTAAAGAAATAAGTGAAGAAATAAGTTATTTAAAAAAACTGAAAGTTAGTGTCGAAAAATACCAAAATGATGTTGGACAATTAAGTAAAACAGTTGATAAAAATAATCTTTTAATTCAAGAATATCAAGCAAAGATAAATCAGTTAATTGGTCGAAACAGTCAAAATGATGATTTAAAAGATTTTGATGATTCACAGATTGCTAAAACCATAAAAGTAAAGCAAGATAAAATAACGTCATTAACTAATTTAATTACTCAAACCGAACAAAACTATCAACAAATTAAAGAAGTAACAATAAAGCTTAATTCGAAACAAGAATCGTTAAAAAAACAAATTGATGAACAAAATAATAACTATCAAAAATATTTTCCTGAATATCAAACTAAATTAAAACAATTATTTGAAAATGAAGAGATGTTTTTATTAGCTTTAAAAGATATTGATAATTTAGAAATATTGGAAAATAAGTATCAAAATTATTTAGTTTCTAGAGAAACATTAGAAAAGCAGATTATGCAATTAGAAAAAGAATTAACTAATCAAAATAAAACCGATCTTTTAGAATATGAAAAAGATGTTAAAATTCTAAAAGAAGAGTTAGATGCCAAGGCTAAACAATTAAACATTAATCAGGCGCAGTTTTTAACAATTAAAAAGACAGTAAATGATATTAATACAATCGATAAAAAGTTAAGCAAAAGTTATGATAAATATAAGTGTTATTTAGATTTAAGCGAGGTTGCTTCTGGTAAAAATCAATATCGTATTTCTTTTGAGCGTTATGTGTTAGCGGCTTATTTTGAAAATATTTTAGTATATGCCAATGTTTTACTTAAAAGAATGTCTCAAGGCCGTTATCAATTATATCGTCGTGATAATCGAAGTAAGGGTGCTGGTAAGCAAGGTTTAGATTTAGATGTCTTAGATATGGAAAGTGGTATGATTCGTGATGTTAAAACATTATCTGGCGGAGAATCGTTTAAAGCAGCATTATCACTAGCATTAGGGCTTTCTAAAATGATTCAGGATTATGCTGGTGGTATTGAGTTAAATACGTTGTTTATTGATGAAGGTTTTGGTTCTTTAGATAGCCAGTCTTTGGATCAGGCAATTAATTGTTTAATAGATTTGCAACAAGATGGTAAATTAATTGGCATTATTTCACATGTTAGTGAATTAAAAGAACGTATTGATCAAAAAATAGTTCTTACAAGAATAAATAAGCAAACAAAAATATCAATTGAATAACTATCTTGCATATTATAGCTTTTAATAGTAAAATAGGGAAAGATTATAATGAAATGAGGAGAAATGATGGCTAATAAAAAAAATGAAGCGATAACAGCAATGGAAGATGATTTCGCGCAGTGGTATACTGATGTTTGTAGAAAAGCGGAATTAATGGATTATAGCAGTATTAAAGGATTTATTATTTATCGTCCTTATAGCTATGCAATGTGGGAAATGATCCAGCAATATATGGATAAAAAATTCAAAGAAACAGGGCATGAAAATGTATATATGCCGCTATTAATTCCCCAATCATTATTACAAAAGGAATCAGATCATGTTGAAGGGTTTGCTCCTGAGTGTGCAACTGTTACAAAAGGTGGTTTAGATACTCTTGAAGAAAATTTATTAATTCGTCCAACTTCTGAAACACTTTTTTGCGAACATTATGCTAAAATTGTAAATTCTTATCGTGATTTACCTAAGTTATATAATCAATGGTGTTCTGTTGTTCGTTGGGAGAAAACAACTAGACCATTTTTAAGAGGGGCTGAATTTTTATGGCAAGAAGGTCATACTGTTCATGCTACTAAAGAAGAAGCTTGGGCAGAAACATTGCAAATGTTAAAGATTTACGAAGACACTGCTCGTGAATTATTAGCAATTCCAATGGTTACTGGTCGTAAAACTGAAAAAGAAAAATTTGCTGGTGCTGAAGCAACATATACAATTGAAGCTTTAATGCATGATGGTAAAGCTTTACAATCAGGAACAAGTCACTATTTTGGACAAGGTTTTGCAAAAGCATTTGATATGAAATTTTTATCAAAAGAAAATAAATTAGAATATGTTTACCAAACATCATGGGGTGTTTCAACACGTTTGATTGGAGCGATTATCATGGTTCATGGTGATAACAATGGTTTAGTTTTACCACCAAGAGTTGCTCCTATTCAAGTAATGATCATTCCAATTCAACAACAAAAACCTGGTGTTCTTGATAAAGCTAATGAAGTTATGGAACAATTAAAAGCAGCAGGTATTCGTGCTAAAGTTGATGCTAGTGATAAAACACCTGGATGGAAGTTCTCGGATGCTGAGATGCGTGGTATTCCACTAAGAATTGAAATTGGACCTCGTGATATTGAAAATAATGCTTGCGTTATTGCTAAAAGAAACGATGGAACTAAAAATACTTATTCATTAGATGAAACATTACCTGATACAATTAATAAATTGTTAGATACTATTCATGATGAAATGTATCAAAAGGCATTGAAACATCGTGATGAAAATATTAGACAAGCTACAACATATGATCAATTCAAAGATATTATTGCTACTAAAGGCGGATATGTAAAAATCATGTGGTGTGGTGATGAAGAATGCGAAAATAAAATTAAAGCAGATACTACTGCTACTAGTCGTTGTATTAAAGAAGACGAAGAAGCGTTTAGTGATGTTTGCCCAGTATGTGGAAAGCCAGCTAAAAAAGTTGTTTATTTTGCTAAGTCATATTAAGAGGCTGTAACGAAAGGAGGTTTTTTTAACCTTTAATGAAGCGTTACAGCTTCTTTTTTTGTTTTGAAGATTATTTTTTGGAAAATTTAATTTTTTTGCTATTTTTAATTAATTTTTGCCTAAAAAAAAAGCCTTTTTTAGGCGCAATAAGGGTATCTGTTTCAAAATCAGTTTTTTTTCAAGGACTTTTTGGATCTTTTTAATTAATTAGAGCTTCTTTTTTTCGCTTCTCCATCATCATTTTATGATATTTTCTAAT